>JAUNUZ010000052.1 GCA_030537915.1 Micrococcales bacterium | reverse complement strand
GGTCGGCCTCATGGACGAGCTCGGCAAGGTCAAGCGCGTCATCGAGAAGCAGAGCCCCATCGACGAGGTCCTCCTCGTGCTCGACGCGACAACCGGCCAGAACGGCCTGACCCAGGCGGAAGTCTTCTCCCAGGCCGTCGACGTCACGGGGATCGTGCTGACCAAGCTCGACGGCACCGCCAAGGGCGGCATCGTCGTCGCCGTGCAGCGCAAGCTCGGTGTCCCGGTCAAGCTCGTGGGGCTCGGCGAAGGCGCGGACGACCTCGCGCCCTTCGATCCTGCGACCTTCGTCGACGCGCTCCTGGATTGAGTGGACCGACCGACACCCCAGCGACCCGGGGTGCACCGGGGCTCAGCTGCGATTCTGCATCCACGATCCCGTCAGCCCGTCCGTGCACAGGTCGGTCGAGTCGCATGAGGATGATGCGAGATCATCGGAAGGTGAGCGGCAGCGGCGTCCCGGGCGGCGACCTCCTCGTGGCGTCCGGACCCGGCATCCCGCGCGGCGTCGTCATCGCCGCAGTCGAGCTCGTCGAGCGCTTCTCGAAGTCCTCGGGTCCGGGTGGCCAGGGCGTCAACACGACCGACAGCCGGGTTGAATTGCTCTACGACGTCGAAGACTCGACCTCGCTGACCCAGACGCAGCGCGCGCGTGTCGGCCAAGCCCTCGGCCAGCTCGTCGTCGTCGTCGCGGCTGAGCACCGCTCGCAGTACCGCAACCGCGTCGCCGCGCGAGACCGGCTCGCGGCACAGCTGCGCTCCGCACTCGCCCCGCCGGGTCCGAGGCGACGTGCGACGAAGCCGACCCGTGGCTCCCAGACCCGGCGCCTGGCTGCCAAGCGCCGCCGCGGCGACACGAAGGGCTTGCGCGGGCGCGTCCGCGGCGAGGACTGACCGACCCCTACCGGTCGCGCGGGCCGCGCGCCACGCGCGCTGACATCGGTGCGCGGAACCAGTCCGCATCACAGTTGACCGGCGCCCGGGCAGGCAAGTACGGCTTGGCGCCGGTCACGCCAGACGCGCGCGGCGATCGTTGGCGATCTTCGGGTCGGACAGGGCCCACCGGACCAACCCGGCCGAAACGGTGCCCAGCGGGCGGCCGATGAGGGGACCGGCGGCCGCGTCGAGGGGCCCGGGAAGGCGCAGGTCGAGCATGTGGCGAGCCCAGACGGGAAGGTCGGTGACGGCCCCGGCCGCGAGCATCGCATAGCCGGGCCGGGCGGCGAGCGGCAGCGGCGGCTCGTAGAGGAGGAACCGTGCGGCCTCCCGGGCGGCGGGGGTCGCCTCGAGCTGCGGACGAAAGGCCTGCAAGGCGTGCGCCAACTGCGCCATCGTCGTTGGCGGGTCGAGGACGCCGAGGGCGCGCGCCGTGATCGCACTCTGAGCGATGTACTCCTCGCATTCGGCGCTGGTGAGTCGACCGGGCCCGTACGCCTGGAACGTGGAGAGGAAGCTGTCCGCCTCCGCAGCGTGCACCCAGGCGAGCAGGTGCGGGTCGCTCGCCTGGTAGCTGCGTCCGTCCGGGGCCTTGCCGCGCACTCGCTCGTGGATGGAGCGCACCCGAGCGATCGCTGCCTCCGCATTCTGCGTCGTCGAGAACGTCGTCGTGGCAAGGAAATTGCTCGTGCGCTGCAGTCGCCCCCACGGATCGGACTTGTAGCCGGAATGGCCCGCCACCCCCGCCATGGCCAGCGGGTGCAGCGATTGCAGGAGCAGGGCACGAATCCCGCCGACGAACATCGAGGCGTCCGCGTGCACTCGCCAGATAGCGTCCTGCGGGCCGAACCAGCGTGGCCCAACCGCGCCCCAGATCCGGCTCGCCTCCGTGTCGGCGTCATCGCCTGCGACCCGGGACCGCAGCGCGTGCGCGAGTCGGGTGCGCAGCGGCGCCAACGGCGTGTCGAGCGCGCCGGCAAGGGGCCCGAGCAGGGATGGGGGCATGACCCCATTCTGCCCCGGCGTTCTGCGGAACACAGGGGCGCCCCCGCCCAACCTGCGGAACGCGACGCACGAGTAGCGGGCCTCCACCGGAAACCTGCCGTTCACATGAACACCGGCCCGGTTGACCCACTCGTAACGCGATCGGTGCGGACACGAAATGGTATCCGAGCACGCTGGCGGCATGGGAATCAACGGCGCGGACACCGCCTGGCTGCTCATCAGCGCTGCGCTGGTGATGCTCATGACGCCAGGCTTGGCTTTCTTCTACGGTGGCATGGTCCGAGCCAAGTCCGTCCTCAACATGATGATGATGAGCATCGGCTCGATGGCGACGATCGGCGTCGTCTGGGTCCTGTGGGGCTACAGCGAGACATTCGGCGATTCTCGTGCCGGCCTCATCGGCAATCCGTTCGAGTTCTTCGGCCTCCGTAGCCTGCTAGCGCCCGATTCGATGGTCGGCACGGTGCCCAGCCTCGCCTTCGTTGCCTTCCAGGCGATGTTCGCGATCATTGCGGTCGCGCTCATCAGCGGCGCCATCGCCGATCGGACGAAGTTCTCGACGTGGCTGGTCTTCACGGTGATCTGGCCGACGTTCGTCTACTTTCCTGTGGCGCACTGGGTCTTCGCCTTCGACGTCTTGGACGCGGCCGGCACGATCACGAGGCACGGCGGCTGGATCGCCAACCAGCTCAAGGCCCTCGACTTCGCGGGCGGCACGGCGATTCACATCAACGCCGGCGCCGCGGCGCTCGCGCTCGTCCTGGTCATCGGCAACCGGCATGGTTTCGGCAAAGAGCCGATGCGGCCGCACAACCTCACGCTCGTCATGCTCGGCGCGGCCCTGCTGTGGTTCGGCTGGTTCGGCTTCAACGCCGGGTCCGCCCTGACCGCAGGCGCGACCGCGAGCCTAGCCTTCGTCAACACCCTCGTCGCCGCGAGCGCCGCGATTCTCGGCTGGCTCGCGATCGAGCGTTTGCGCGACGGCCACGCGACCTCTCTCGGCGGGGCGTCCGGCCTGGTGGCGGGCCTGGTCGGCATCACGCCCGCGGCCAATTCGGTGACGCCCGTCGGCGCCATCGTCCTCGGCGCGACCACCGGCGCCTGCTGCGCCGCGGCCGTCGGGCTCAAGAACCGATTCGGGTACGACGACAGCCTGGACGTCGTCGGCGTGCACCTCATCGGTGGGCTCGCCGGCACGCTGCTTATCGGTTTCCTCGCATCCGACAAGGCCCCCGCCGGGGTCGACGGGCTCTTCTACGGCGGTGGCGTCGACCAGCTGTGGCGCCAGGCCATCGGGGCGTTCACGGTGCTCGTCGTCTCGTTCGTCGCCACCTACATCATCGGGATGGTGCTGCACAAGACACTCGGCTTCCGCATCGATGAGGACCACGAACTCGAGGGCATCGACCTGACCCAGCACGCCGAGACGGCCTATGAGCTGCTGGGCGCCCGCGGGGTCCGGGCCAGGAGCCGCATTCCGTCGCCGACGATGACCACCACCGCCGATGATCATCAGGACACGAGCACCGCCCAGCCGACCGAGGGCGCTCCCTCGTGGCGCTCGTCGTCGCCAGTAGCAAGCCGTCCGAGATCGACGACGGGAGCACCCGAACCGCCAGATCCAGTGCTGCGAAGATGCACCTGGGTCAGATCGCGAACCTCAGGCGCCGCCTGAATGGCGGGTCTGGCGAACGGATCGGCGCAGCAGACCCGGCGATGTGGACTAGTCGGTCTGGGGTGGGCGGCCCTGGGTGAGGATGTCGTGCAGGGTCTGGGCAGCGGCCTCGGCATCGATCGGGTTCCCGCTCACGGGCGGCAGTTCGGCCAGGAAGCGGTCCATGGCGTCAGCCATCACCCCCCAGCGCAGCGCGGCGCGCGGATCGGACGTGCGTGCTGCTATCAGCACGGTGAAGGTGAGTTCGCTGAGGGCTGCCTCGAAGGTCCCCCATTCCTCGAGCTCCGTCGGCCGGTCCGGGCGCACCATCGCGAGCGCCTTGGCTGCGGCGAGCTGCTCGAAGTGCAGGTTGCGCCGCCCGGTCAGGGATGCCGCCTGGTCTGGATCGAGTGCCATCTGAGCGAGAATGTCGCCCAGGGCGACGACCGCGCGGCGGAACTGTCGACGCACCAGGATGACTGCCGTCGGGCGACCCTGTCCCCAGAGCACGAGCAGTGCGCTCGCGGCGCCGATCACCGTCTCGATGACGCGCGACCACATGAGCGGACCGATGGGCACCGCGACGGCGTGCATCGATGCCATCAGCAGCGGCATCGGCGTCATCACCATCGCGGCGGTCGCGTAATGCCGTGGCGCCACGATCTGGGTGAGGGACGCGCAGCCGACGACGATCGCGGCGACGAGCACAGGGTGCGGATGCAGCAGGTGGAGTCCGAAGAAGAGGCCGACACCGAATGTCGTCCCGACGACACGGTGCTCGGCGCGCACGGTGCTCGTGATCCGGTCCGCCGCACTACTCAGGACGAGCGCGGCCGTCATCTGGGCCCAGTACGGATGGTCCAGGCGCAGCAGGGTCGCAACACCGCCGGCGAGCAGGATCGCCATCCCGGTCCGGCGTGCCGCCAGCCACGGAGGCGATGATTGCGAGAGCGCCCAGCGCACGAGATACGGCGTGCCCGGGGCTCCGAGGTAGTGGTCGCGGACGGCGTCGTCGTCCAGGGTGGCCCACGGCAGTCGGTGCGCCGCAATGAGCCGGTAGAGGCGCAGGTGGAGGGCGTGCAGCTCGTCCTCGAGCGGCTGGGCCCGCGGGCTTGGCGCGCGACCGCGTCCGAGTGAGGCGACCAGGGAGGACTGCGCCTGGAAGAGCGCGCCGAACGCCGCATCCCGCAGCCGGCTTAGGTCCTGCGCCTGCGGTGCGTCGGTTCGAAGTCCCGCCTCGAGCTTCGACACGGCCGTCCGCAGGGACTCAACCTGTCGTTCCACGGCCGCCCGGCGCCGGGGTTGTTGGAGCACGATCGACGTCGTGCAACCGATCACCATGGACAGCGCCGTGATGAGGATGATCTGGGGGATCGGCACGCCGAGCGTTGGCATGTAGGAGGCGGCACAGATGCCCATGATGAGCAACATCGGGCCCGGCGGGTCGGACAGCAACGCGTGGTAACCGAAGGCGGTGACGGTCGCGAGGGCCGCGATCGCGACGACGGCGAGCCAGGCCGGCAGCAGCGAGGTGAGGGCGCCGAGCGTCACGCCGATCGTGTAGACGACGGCGAGCGCCGAGAGCACCCGTATCCTGCTTCGTTGGGACCGATCGAAGGCGCTGATCGCGACGAAGATGCCGGTCATGCCGGTGAGCGCCATCGGCACGCCGAAGAGCGCGCCCAGCGTGCCGGTCGTCACCGCGCCGACGATGAGGGCGTGCACTGCCTTCACGCGGGTGCCGCTCGCGGGCTTGACTTCGACGAAGCGGACGAACTCGCGAGTCAGCGCTGTGGACACGGGGCGGAGTCTAGGCGTCATCGCGCGCGGAGCGTGAGCCCGCGCCACGCTGGCGCTGCGGATGCGGTGTCGTCTTCGCGCCCGTCTGACCTCGTGCTTGCGTCACCTGGGGCCGGCTGCCCCCGCTGCTCCCGCAAGTGGGCCAAGCGCCGACTCGGCATCGTCCGCGAGCGCGGGCAGGTCGGCGCGGTGGGTGCGGATCGCGGCACCGCGGCCGCTGCGCTTGATCGCGGTGCCCTCCTCGCGGTATCGGGCCAAGGCCTCGTCGTGTAGGTGCAGCGGCAGGTCGCCATGGGTGTTCGTCACCCGCCACCAGGGAATGTCGTCCTCGCCGTGGGTCGAGATGATGCGGCCGACCTGGCGGGGCCCGATTCCCACGAGCTCCGCGATGTCGCCGTAGCTGACGATCCGACCCGACGGGACGAGTCGGGCTATGGCGAGGACTATCGCGCGGACGCTCGGCAGGGGCAGAGGGGCGGAGGACACCCCTCCAGAGTGCCTGGCGCCGGCTCCGGTGGCCCACGCGCCGAAGAGACCCATGTCCCGCGGATCCCGCCCTTTACGTCGGCTTGGGGAGCCAGTACCGTGACTGTTCTTGTCGCCTGTATCAGGCGGGAGCACTGCTGATGGAAGGTGCTGCGCTACGACTGCCCGCCGTGGATGTCGATCAAACGCTTGAGAACTTCTTCAACCCGATGGTCGACGCCCTCGAGGGGATCGTCTTCTTCGCCGTCCCGATCGGCGGAGCGCAGTTGCCGATCCTTGTCGTCTGGCTGCTGGGCAGCGCCTTCGCGATCACGTTGATCGTCGGATTCCGACCCTGGCGCGATCTCGTGCACAGCATTCAGATCATTCGCGGGCATTACAACCGCTACGACGACCCAGGGCAGGTGACGAGTTTCCAGGCGCTGGCCACCGAGCGCGACGGGCTAGCCCAGCGCGGGATGCCGCGCCTCGGAAAAGCACTGGCCGTCGCCTTCTCCATCTTCGCGATGATCGGGGCGCTGGGGGCAGGCAACGTCTTCCAGGCCAATCAGCTTGCCGCGCAGGTAGTCGTCGCAACGGGCGGACAGGACAGTGTGCTGGCGGGCCTCGGGTGGCTGATCGGCATCGTCGTGGCCGCCATAACGGGCGCCGTAATCCTCGGCGGCATCACCTCCATCGCCAATTGGACCAGCCGGCTCACCCCGCTGATGGGGCTCCTCTACCTGGGCTGCATCCTGGTGATCTTCGCGGTGAATTTCACCTCGATGCCTGCGGCCATCTTGGCCATCTTCCAGGGTGCGTTCACCGGTGAGGGTGTTAAGGGCGGCATCATCGGTGTCGCCATCGTCGGCATCCAGCGGGCGCTCTTCTCGAACGCGGCCGGGGTCGGTACCGCCGCGATCGCGCATTCGGTGACCAAGACTCGCCGACCCGCCCAGGAGGGTTTCGTCGCCGCCTGGGAGCCGTTCATCGACTCCGTCGTCATCTGCACGATGACCGCCCTCGCCGTCATCGTCACTGGTCAGAACGTCAACCTCTCCGGCGACGGGGTCGCCATCACCACCGCGGTCTTCGCGACCGTGAATACGGCGTTCACCCATCTGCTCACCGTGTGCGTCGTGCTCTTCGCCTTCTCGACAATCCTCAGCTACTCCTATTACGGAATGAAGGCCACCGGCTATCTCTTCGGTGACAGCCGCATCGCGGAGCTGGTGTACAACATCTTCTGGCTCATCATGATCGTCGTCGGCGCGGCCGTGTCGCTGAACACCGTGGTCCGCTTCTCCGACGCCATGTTCTTCCTCATGGCCGTGCCCAACCTGCTGGGCATCTTCCTGCTGTCCAAGGTGCTGCGCCACGAGCTCGTCGGCCACCGGCACGCCCTGCGCGAGGGACGGATCGAGGTCGTGCCAGAGGCCGAACGCAGCACGATGCTGAACAAGCCGATGAAGGGCGTGAGCATGCGCTCCTAAGTGCGTGGCGGGGCACGCGCGTGATCCCTGCTGCACCCTGGTGTATGGAGAACCTCGTGACCTGGGTGGGGCGTCGCATCGTCGCGCCTGGGGCGGTTATGCGCTCGCTAGAGCGTGATGTCCACCCGTTCTCGTGGTGCACCGCCGCGCAGCGGTGCACCACGCAGGTCCATGGCCGCGCGGACCCGGTCCCTGGCGATGGCGAAGGCAGCCTCGTGGGTGGTGGTGTCGCCTAGACGGGCCTTCTCCAACACCGGGGAGGGATTGGCGCGGAGCTTTTCGGAAACGGTCTCCATGATGGGACCGGCGTCCGGCCGGAAGGGCGAGTAGCGGCTCTGCATGGCGTAGGCGGCCGCGATCACACCGCCGGCGTTGGCGATGAAATCGGGGACCACGGCAGTTCCCTGCGCCCGTAGACGCTCCCGTGCTCCCTCGTTGGTGGGAAGGTTCGCACCCTCGGTCACCAGCCGCGCCCGCACGTCGCCGGCATTGTGCTGGGTGATGACGTCCTGCAGCGCCGCGGGGACCAGGATGTCGCAGTCCAGGAACAACTCGGACCCCGGTGCGATGCGCTGGGGGAGGTACTCATTGACCAGTTGGTCGCCCAGTTCGACGCGTTGCGCCAGGAGCTGCTCGATATCGAGCCCGTCCGGGGCATGGATGGATCCGACCGCGGTCGATAGTCCGACCACGGTGTAGCCCAGCTCGTTCAGGCGCTTGGCGGCGGCATGGCCCACCGCACCGAAACCCTGGATCACCACGCGTTTGCCCACAAGTCCCAGGTCCACCGTTGCCTGGTCGGCGGCCTCGGCGACCCCGAAGCCCGTGACGCCGAGTCGGTCGTAGGCGACGCCGCCCAGTTCAGCAGGGGTGCCGACGGCGGCGCCGCGATCACCGAGCTCATCGTTGATGATGGCGGCATCGTTCTCGCTCAACCCCATGTCCAGCCCGAAGACGTATTCGCGGGGTACCTCGTTGCGCAGCGCTTTGGCGAAGGAGCGGAGCACCGCTTCCTTGTCCGGCGACGTCGGATCGAACCGGATACCGGCTTTGGCGCCGCCGTAGAACAGGTCGGCGGCGGCCCACTTCCAGGTCATGGTCCGGGCGAGCCGGGCAACCTCGTCTACGCTGACGTTCGGCTGCATGCGGGTTCCGCCTTTGCCCATTCCCCGTGCGGAGTTGTCGATGACCAGGACACCTCGCATCCTGGTTTTGGCGTCACTGACGAGCACGACCTTTTCAGGGCCCCAGTCATCGATCAGGTCAAACATGTCGTGAATACTCCTTGCGGGTGCGGTGTGGTGGATTTGCACCGGCACGGGTACGGCCGGTGTGGACTCCGGGGGTTAGAGGAACTTGACGCCCTGCGCGAGAGGCAGTTCGCCCGAGTAGTTCACCGTGTTGGTGGCCCTGCGCATATAACCGCGCCAGGCATCCGAGCCCGATTCGCGACCACCGCCGGTCTCCTTCTCGCCGCCGAATGCACCGCCGATTTCCGCGCCAGAAGTGCCGATGTTGACGTTGGCGATGCCGCAGTCGGAGCCCGCGGAGCTGACGAAGCGCTCGGCCTCGGCCTGGTCCTGGGTGAAGATCGCTGAAGACAGGCCCTGCGGAACGGCGTTGTGCATCTCGATGGCGTCATCCAGATCCGTATAAGTCATCACGTAGAGGATCGGGGCAAACGTTTCCTCGCGCACCGTTGCGCTCTGGCCCGGCATGCGGATGATGACCGGTTCCACGTAGTAGGCGTCCGGGTATTCGTTCGCGAGCACCCGGCCCCCGCCACAGACCAGTTCGCCGCCCTCGGCCACGGCATTCTTGATGGCCTTCTGCATGTTGTCGTAGGCGCCCTTATTGACCAGCGGGCCGACCAGGGTGTCGGCGTCCAGGGGGCTGCCGATCTGCAGGGTCGGATAGGCCTTGGCCAGGCTGTTCACCAACTGGTCGGCGACCGACTCGTGTGCAATGAGGCGGCGCAGACTCGTGCAGCGCTGGCCGGCGGTTCCGACGGCGGCGAAGGCAACCCCGCGCAGCGCGAGGTCCAGGTCGGCCGACGGGGCCACGATGGCGGCGTTATTTCCGCCCAGTTCGAGGATGCTGCGCCCGAAGCGCTGGGCGATCTGGGGCGCGATGGTGCGTCCCATCCGGGTTGATCCGGTGGCGGAGATCAGCGGCAGGCGCTCATCGGCGACCATCTGCGAACCCAGTTCACGGTCGGCCAGTAGTATGTGGTGCAGACCGGCCGGTGCCCCGGTGTCCTCGACCGCCCGAGCGAGCAAGGCGTTGGTGGCCAGCGCCGAGAGCGTCGTCATCTCGGAGGGTTTCCAGATGACCGAGTTCCCGCAGACCAGTGCGACGGCGGTGTTCCAGGCATAGGGGGCGACGGGGAAGTTGAAGGCGGTGATGATGCCCACGACGCCGAGCGGATGCCAGGTCTCCATCAGCCGGTGGCCCTTGCGCTCGGAGGGCATGGTCTTGCCGAAGAGCTGGCGGGAGAGGCCGACGGCGAGTTCGCAGATGTCGATCATCTCCTGGACCTCGCCATTGGCCTCGGAGGGGATCTTGCCGGCTTCCGCGGTGACCAGGACGCCCAGATCTTCCTTGTGCTCGGTGAGCAACTCGCCCCAACGCTTGACCAGGGCACCGCGCACGGGGGCGGGGGTATCGCGCCAATGGGTGAAGGCCTCTTGTGCCTGGCCGATCATTTCTTCGAGATCCGACTCGGTGCTCTTTTTCAGGCTCGCCAACCTCTCTCCGGTCAGCGGGGAACGGGCATCGAGGCCCTCGCCTTCGGGAAGGCTGACGCCGCAGGCGGACAAGGCGGCCGCAACGGACTGGA
>JAUNUZ010000051.1 GCA_030537915.1 Micrococcales bacterium | reverse complement strand
GACGTGGAAGGCATCCAGGACTGAGCGGGCGTCCTCGAGCTGGTCATCGATCGCGTTCTTGTACCCGTGGAACGGGTCCAAGGTCGCGACCTGCACTCGGGTCCGGAACGCCTTCCCGCGGTCGGTGAGCCAGTCCTTGTACGCCGCGCCGGAGCGGCCGGGCACCAGGTCGAGCAGCCGAGCACGGGTGTGCCCGTGGGCATCGCGGGTCAGGTCGACCATCCCGGTCAACTCCTTGGGGCCACGTCCCCCGTCCTCGATGGGCTTGGTCGACACGTGGTGCCACACATGCTCATCGACCCCGAGGATCGCGACGCCGACGAACCGGGACGGGTCGGCGTCAGCGGCCTGCAGCAGCGGGCGGATCGACTCCCACACGGTGCGCCACCCGGTTCCGAGCTGACGTCGGATCCCGTTCACGCTGGCGTGCTCGCGGCGGATCTGCTCGATCGCCCACCGGCACGCCCGCGTCGTCAACACCGCCCGAGGAGAAGCGATGCGTTCGTCCTGCTCCACGAACGACCCGACCTCGCAGGCCGGCTCCGGGCACACCCAGCGCCGCTTGCGCCACACGACCCGGACCGGCCGGCCGAACGCGGGCGCATCGACAAGACGCACATCGACTCGGCCGTGTCCGTGGACGATGACCCCACACAACCGGCAGCCCATCGGCTCGGCCGCTGACTCCACCGTCACGATCAGCCGGTCAAGCGGGTCGCGATCGACCCCGATCACATGCATCCCAGGCAGGCCGACCAGGAGGTCGCAACGGTCGCAGTAGCCGCCACCAGCACGGCAGCACAACGTAGGCTCGGGCATCGTCGAGGTCCTTGATGTCAGAAGAGGTAGAAGTCCTCTGATCCTCAGGGGCCTCGACCCATTCCTGCCTCACCCCCGACCCGGCGAGTTGTGCTCACCCCACACTCATCGGTGAAGAGCCGGTCATCCCTGTCCGGTGGCCCGATGCGCGCCAGGCCGGACGTCACCAGGAGGTGTGGCGGGGGCGCCCCTCGTCGTAACCGGCGGTGGACTGCAGCCCGATGACAGCGCGGCTGTGAAACTCCCCGATCGTGGCCGCGCCGGCGTAGGTGAACGAGCTGCGCACCCCGGAGATGATCTGGTCGATGAGGTCCTCGACGCCGGGCCGCTCGGGTGCCAGGTACATCCGCGAGCTCGAGATCCCCTCCTCGAAGAGCGCGGAGCGGGCGCGATCGAAGGCGCTGGCGTCGCGGGTCCGATTGCGGACCGCCCGCGACGAGGCCATCCCGAAGCTCTCCTTGTAGAGCGATCCGTCGCCGTCGCGATGCAGGTCACCGGGCGCTTCGTAGGTGCCGGCGAACCACGAGCCGATCATGACGCTCGCTGCTCCCGCAGCGAGGGCGAGCGCGACGTCGCGCGGGTACTTCACCCCGCCGTCGGCCCACACCGCCCCACCGAGGTCCTTGGCGGCCTCGGCGCACTCTAGGACCGCGGAGAACTGCGGCCGACCTACGCCCGTCATCATCCGGGTCGTGCACATCGCCCCCGGCCCGACCCCTACCTTGACGATGTCGGCCCCGGCGCTCACGAGATCGCGGGCGCCATCCGCGGCGACGACATTGCCGGCGACGATCGGTACCCGGATGCCGTGCTCGCGGGCATGCTCGTCGCGAGCCGCGACGACGAGCGTCAGCGCGTCCAGCATCCGCGATTGGTGGCCGTGCGCGGTGTCGACGACCAGCACGTCTGCACCGGCGCGCAGGACGGCGTTCGCCTTGTCCGAAGCGTCGCCGTTGATTCCCACGGCCGTCCCGACCATGAGCTTGCCAGCGGCGTCGACCGCGGGCCGGTAGATCGTCGAACGTAGGATGCCGCGGCGCGTCAGGATGCCGACGAGCAGGCCATCGGAGACGACCGGAACGGTGTCGAGGTGGTGCAGCGCCATGGTGTCAAAGACGTGATGCACATCGACCCCCGCTTCGACGGTAAGCACGTCCCGGCTCATGACCCGCCCGACCGCCGCGTAACGGTCGATCTCGACGCAGTCCCGCTCGGCGATGATCCCGACTGGCCGACCGGCCTCAACGACGACCGCGACTCCGTGCGCGCGCTTGCCGACGAGCGACAGGAACTGTGCGACCGGCGCACCCGGCTCGATGGTGATCGGTGACTCGTAGAGGCTGTCAGCCGCCTTGACCCGCGCGATCGTCGACGTGATGGCCGGCAGCGGGACGTCTTGGGGCAGGATCGCGATCGCCCCGCGTCGCGCGGTCGTCTCGGCCATCCGGCGCCCTGTCACGGCGGTCATGTTCGAGACGACCAGCGGGATCGACGTGCCGAGACGGTCCGGCGTCGTCAGGTCGACGTCTAGCCGAGAGCCCACATCCGAATGCGATGGCACCATGAAGACGTCGCTGTAGGTGAGATCGTGGGTGGGCTGCAGGCCGTTGAGAAACTCCACGCGCGCCATCGTAGGCGGGGTCACGCTGGGCTTAGCCGGTGGTCTATGGGGTCGGTAGGAACCCGCGAATGTCAACGCGCGACCTGGTGCGGGCTGACTAGGGTGAGGCCATGCGCCTGACCCACTACGGCCACTCGTGCCTCCTCATCGAGATCGCCGACCACCGGATCCTCTTCGATCCGGGCACGTTCTCCGCTGGTTTCGAGGACCTGCGCAATCTCAACGCGATCGTCGTGACCCACCAGCATCCGGACCACTGCGACCCCGACCGGTTCGGTCCCCTCGCTGAAGCCAACCCGGGGGCGCGGGTCCTGCTCGAGGCCCAGACTGCGGACCAGCTGCGCGAGCAGGGCCGGCTTCCGCGCGGATTCGACGTCCTGACGCCGGGGCGGGAAGTCACCTTCGAGACCGTCACCCTGCGACCCGTCGGGCAGCGGCACGCCATCATCCACGCAGACATCCCTGCGATCGACAACACCGGCGTCGTGCTCCGCGCCGACGGCGAGCCGAGTCTCTTCCATCCCGGGGACGCGCTCGATGCCGAGCCCGGCGACGTCGACATCCTGTGCGTGCCGGTCAATGCGCCGTGGTGCGCGATGAAGGAGACCGTCGACTTCGTCCGGCGGATCGGTGCGCCGCAGCTGGTGCCGATCCACGACGGCCTGCTCGGGGAGAACGGCCGCGAGCTCTATCTGCGCCAGATCGGCAACCTCGCGGGCCAGACCATCGATGGCCTTCAGGTCCGCGACCTGGCGGGCCGAGGCGCTGTCGCGGTCGGCCGCGAGTAGCCCGGCCGCGCTCTAGCGGGAGGAGTCGAGCTCGGCCTGATATGCGGCGCCGATTATGCCGGCGTCGTTCTGCAACTGCGCAGGGATGATCTTCGAGCGCAGATCGAGCAGGTCGAGGAACTTCTCCGACTTCTTCGAGACGCCGCCGCCCACGATGATGAGGTCGGGCCACAGCAGGCCCTCGAGGTGGCTGAAGTATCGGTGCAGGCGCTCGGCCCACTTGTCCCAGGAGAGGTCCTCGGTCTTGCGTGCGCTGTTGGCGGCCCGCGACTCCGCGTCGTGGCCGTCCAGCTCGACGTGGCCGAACTCGGTGTTGGGCACCAGGACACCGTCGACGAAGAGTGCCGTGCCGATGCCGGTGCCCAGCGTCGCGAGCAGGACCGTTCCGGGGACGCCCCGGCCCGCGCCGAACTGCATCTCCGCGACGCCTGCGGCGTCGGCGTCGTTGAGCACGGTCACCGGCCGCCCGAGGCGCTCACGCAGCAACTCGGCCGCGTCGGCGTCGATCCATGAGTCATCGATGTTGGCCGCCGTACGCACGACCCCGTGGGTGACCACGGCCGGGACCGTGACGCCGATGGGCCGGTCGCCGCTCTGAGCGACGAAGGTCTCGGCGACGCCCGCGATGATGTCGATGACGTTCTGGGGCGTCGAGTGTTCCGGGGTGTCGATGCGCAGGCGTTCGGCGGCGAACTCGCCGCGTGAGAGGTCGACCGGTGCGCCCTTGATCCCGCTACCGCCGACGTCGATACCCAACGGGAAGGTCTTATCGGCCATGGGGGCTCCAATCGTCGAACTCTCGCCTCGAGCAGTGTCGCCCGAGTCTAGGCGAGCCGGCCGCCGGCGGGCGCCCGACGCCCCCGTCTCTAGAGTGAGTTCGCAGGTGGGCGATTCAGCGCCCGCCGTCGAGACGAGAGGGTGCATCGATGCCGTTTTGGTTCAACGTGAGCACCGGCCAGGTCGAGGACGACGACAACAAGTCCCGCGGCGACGATGTCATGGGGCCCTACGAGACCCGAGACGAAGCGTCTCAGGCCCTGGCGCAGGCCGCCGAGAAGACTAAGAAGTGGGATGACCAGGATCGCGAGTGGGAAGAGGGCTGAGCCTTTCCCGAGCAGGTGTCGACCAGCACCGCGGTTGCGGGGCCGGGCGACACCTGCCCCTGCCCGGCCGACGGCCGGGCACGGCCCTCAGCTCTGTGTGAGGCGGGTGAGCGCGTCGTCCCAGCGCTGAGTCAACGCCGCGCGATCGGCCTCCGGCGGCAGGCGCTTGTGCCGTAGGACAAGTTGGGTCCCGTCGCCATGTGGCGACAACTTGAGGTCGACGAGCGTCGTCGGTGCGTCGTCGTCGGCGTGCCAGGAGACCCGGACCTGCTGCTCCGGGTGGTAGCTGCGGGTCACGCCGTACGTGCCGTCCGTGGCACGCCACGGATCCCCCTTGTCGCCCAGCGTCGCGCCCTCGCCCAAGAACGCCTCGATCCCGTCCCTCTGGGTGAGTCGCGTCCATACCTGGCTGATCGGCTGCTCGACGGTCTGGACGACCTCGACGATGTCCGACTCCGGCGAATCGACCGGATCGGAGCCCTGCTCAACGCTCATAAGACCTCCTCGATCTGAATCCGCCCGCTCCGCGGCGGGAGACCAGGCGGGAAACATGATGGTTCTCCTACCTCATCACCTGCGGGGGGCCGGTGGGCCGCAAATGACCCATCCGGTTTTGCGGAACCCGTGGGCGCGAACGGTTTGCCTCATGTGAGCACGAGACGGCCGATCCCCACGGCGGAGTGTGCGGCAAGATCGGGTCATGGACCGTCAACAGGAGTTCGTGCTGCGCACCATCGAGGAGCGGGACGTCCGCTTCGTGCGCCTGTGGTTCACCGACGTCTTGGGCACGCTGAAGTCCGTCGCGGTGGCGCCCGCCGAGCTCGAGGGAGCCTTCGAGGAGGGTCTGGGTTTCGACGGCAGCGCGATCGAGGGCTTCACCCGCGTCACCGAGTCCGACATGCTCGTGCGTCCCGACCCGAGCACCTTCCAGGTCCTGCCGTGGCGGGGGTCGGCGCCTGCGACGGCCCGGATGTTCGGCGACATCCTCCTACCGGACGGGTCGGCCAGCTATGCCGACCCGCGCTACGTCCTCAAGCGCGCCCTGGCCAAGGCCGCCGACATGGGGTTCAGTTTCTACACCCATCCCGAGATCGAGTTCTTCCTGTTCAAGACACCGTTGCGGCCGGGGCAGGTGCCCGAGCCGCTGGACCAGGCGGGCTACTTCGACCACGTGCCGCAGGGGGTCGGTCAAGACTTTCGACGGCTGGCGATCACGATGCTCGAGTCGGTGGGCATCTCGGTCGAGTTCTCCCACCACGAGACGGCGCCCGGGCAGAACGAGATCGACCTGCGCTACGCCGACGCGCTGTCCACCGCCGACAACATCATGACGTTCCGGACGGTCATCAAGGAGGTGGCGCTCCAGCAGGACTGCTTCGCCTCGTTCATGCCCAAACCCCTCGCGCGCAGTCAGGGGTCGGGGATGCACACGCATCTGTCCCTCTTCGAAGGCGACCGCAACGCCTTCTACGAGGCCGGGGCCCCCTATCAGCTGAGCAAGGTGGCGCGGCAGTTCATCGCCGGCCTGCTGCGTCACGGCAGCGAGATCGTCGCGGTGACGAACCAGTGGGTCAACTCCTACAAGCGCCTGTGGGGCGGGGGGGAGGCCCCGGCGCACATCTGCTGGGGGCACAACAACGGCAGCGCGATGGTGCGCGTTCCGATGTACAAGCCGACGAAGGAGAACAGCGCGCGCATCGAGGTGCGCACGCTGGATCCGTCGTGCAATCCCTACCTCGCGTTCGCTGTGCTGCTCAGCGCCGGTCTCAAGGGAATCGAGGCGGAGTACGAGCTGCCGGACGAAGCGGAGGACGACGTCTGGGCACTGACCGACGGGGAACGGGCTGCAGTGGGGATTGAGCCGCTGCCGGCATCGCTGCACGAGGCCATCGCTGCGATGGAACGCTCGGACCTCGTCGCCGAGACCCTCGGTGAGCACGTCTTCGACGTCTTCCTGCGCAACAAGCGTCGGGAATGGCTCGACTACCGGGCTCAGGTCACGCCCTTCGAGCTTGAGCGACTCCTGCCGATCCTGTGAGTGAGACCACGCTCGTGCACCGCGGGTCGAGTCGGCCGGCGACCTGGCTGGCTCGATTGGGCTTCGAGGACGGCCGGCGGGCTCTGGCGCTGGTCCAGTCGCCGGCGCTGAACGGTCTGAGCGATCTCGAGGACGACGAGACCGGCCTCCTGCGGGCGCTCGCGTACACCGCCGACCCCATTCAGGCGCTCCTGGGTGTGGTGCGGATGCTCGAGGCCATCGACCGGTCCGAGCAGGTCAGCGATCTGTCGGGGACGGTCGCGCTGCGCGGGATGCTAGACCACCACAGCCCCGAGCGCGATCGGCTTCTCGCCGTCCTGGGGGCCTCCTCGGCCCTGGGCGACCATCTCGCGCGCCAGCCCGGTCACTGGCCGGCTGCGGCCTATGCCGAACCGGTGCCAGGCCCCGAGCGCGCGAATCGTCTCGTGGCCGCCGTCAGCCCGCAGGGCCGCGGGGAATGCACCGCACAGGATGCTCTGCGGATTGCCTACCGGGAGCAACTGCTCGGGATCGCGGCTCTCGACCTGCGTGCCGACGACGCGGCCGAGGCGTTGCCCGAGACAGCGCGGGCGCTGGCCGAGCTGGCCTCGGCGGCGCTTGAGGCAGGGCTGGCGATCGCGGTGGAGGAACACCCGCGGGCCGCCGCTCGGGCGCGGCTGGCCGTCATCGGGATGGGCAAATGCGGCGGTAACGAGCTCAACTACATCAGTGACGTCGACGTCATCTTCGTCGCCGAACCGGCAGAGGCCGCCGATGGCGATGCGAGCACCGAACGCGCGAGCGAGGTCGACTGCATCGCGGCCGCCACGCAACTGGCGACGACGCTCATGCGTGCCTGCTCGGCGGCCACCGCGCAAGGCACTCTGTGGCCGGTCGACGCGGCCCTGCGTCCCGAAGGTAAGCAGGGGCCGCTCGTGCGAACGGTCTCCAGCCACGCGGAGTACTACAAGCGCTGGGCCAAGACCTGGGAGTTCCAGGCCCTGCTCAAGGCCCGCTGCGTGGCCGGGGATGTGCACGTGGGCCAGGCCTATCTCGACGCTGTGATGCCGATGGTGTGGGAGGCCGCGGGCCGCAAGAATTTCGTCGAGGACGTGCAGGCGATGCGGCGCCGGGTCGAGCAACACGTGCCGAGCAAGGAGGCCGAACGTCAGCTCAAGCTCGGCGCCGGCGGCCTGCGCGACGTCGAATTCGCCGTTCAACTCCTGCAGTTGGTACACGGCCGGAGCGACGAGTCACTGCGCTCGGAGACGACCCTGGTCGCACTGGGCGCCTTGTCGGACGGAGGCTACGTCGGGCGCGATGACGCGGCCCGGATGGACACCGCCTACCGCTTCCTGCGCACATTGGAGCACCGCATCCAGCTGTGGCGCATGCGCCGTACCCACCTCATGCCGACCACCCAGACCGACCTGCGCAGGCTGGGGCGCAGTGTGGGGCTGCGCACCGAGCCAGACGTCGAGGTGGTCCAGAAGTGGCGCGAGCACAAGCGCGAGGTGCGCCGCATCCACGAGCGCCTCTTCTATCGCCCGCTGCTGTCCGCAGCGGCGCGGCTGTCCGCCGACGACGCCCGGCTCACCCCGCAGGCGGCGCGCGAGCGCCTGCTGGCGCTCGGCTTCGGTGACCCGGCGGGCGCGCTTCGGCACCTGGAGGCGCTCACCGCCGGCAGTAGCCGGACCGCCGCCATCCAGCGCACCCTGCTGCCGGTCATGCTCGGCTGGTTCGCCGACGAGGCCGACCCCGACGCCGGCCTGCTCGCCTTCCGCAAACTGTCGGACTCCCTCGGCGGGACGCACTGGTACCTGAAGATGCTGCGCGACGAGGGGCTCGCTGCCGAGCGGTTGGCCCACGTGCTCGCGCGCAGCCGCTATGCGGCTGAGCTGCTCATGCGCGCGCCGGAGTCGGTGCGGATGCTCGCGGAGGACGAGGGCTTGCACCCTCGCACCCGCGAGCAGGTCCTGGGCACGATGCGCTCGGCGATGGCGCGCAGGGATGACGCGGATTCGGCCCTGGAAGCCGTCCGCGTCATCCGGCGCGAGGAGCTCTTCCGGATCAGCCTGGCCGACCTCGTGGGCGCCATCGACGAGACCCGCGTGCAGAGCGCCTTGACCGATCTGACCGAGGCACTCCTGGAGTGCGTTCTGCACATCGCGACGAAGCGGGTCGGTATCGAGCGCGGCGCGCCCGTGCCGACCGACATCGCGCTGATCGGCATGGGGCGGCTCGGCGGGGGAGAGTGCGGCTACGGTTCCGATGCCGACCTCATCGTCGTGCACGCCCCCCACGAGGGGACGGAGGAACCGGAGGCGCTGCAGGTCGCCACGGCGGTCCTGCTCGAGCTTCGCAAGCTCGTCGGTCAGGCCGGGCCGGACCCCTCGCTTGAGGTCGATCTCGATCTGCGCCCTGAGGGCAAGGCCGGCCCGGTGGCGCGCACGATCGAGGGTTACGCCGGCTACTACCGCCGCTGGTCGGTCACTTGGGAAGCGCAGGCGCTCGTGCGTGCGCGCGCTGTCGCGGGCGATGTGGAGCTGGGTGCGCAGTTCGTGGAGCTCATCAACCCCCTGCGCTACCCGGACGGGGGCCTGGAGCCCGCGGCGGTCAAGGAGATCCGCCGGCTCAAGGCCCGGATGGAGTCCGAACGCCTGCCGCGGGGGGCCGACCCCAAGCGGCACTTCAAGCTCGGCCGCGGCGGGCTCTCCGACGTGGAGTGGACGATCCAGCTCCTGCAGATGCAGCACGCCCACGATCACCCGACGCTGCGCACGACGAGCACCCTCGAGGCGCTGCGGGCGGCGAAGGCGGCCGGGCTCATTGCTGCCGCCGATGCGTCCTACCTCGAGGAGGCCTGGCGATTCGCCTCCGATCTTCGCAACGCCATGGTGTTGTGGCGGGTGCGGGGTGCTGACTCGGTGCCTGAAGATCTGCGCGATGCTGAGGGGGCCCACCGCATCCTCGGGGGAGGACCCGGGCAGGGAGCGCAGTTGGTCGAGCACTACCGGCGCGTGGCCCGGCACGCCCGTGATGTTACCGAGCGGGTGTTCTACGGCCGACCAACCGGCGGCGAGAGTTATCCGGTCGCCCAAAGTGGCCCGCGCAGCCGCGGGGGCAGCAGTGGCCGAAGACCCTCCACACAAACGACGACAAGGAGTGGGCCGTGAGCTCGTTCACCAGCAGTGCGGCCCCCTCCCTCGGAACCGGCCGCGCTCCCGTACGGGTCTATCTGCTCGACGATCACGAGATCGTCCGCCGAGGCCTGCGCGAACTGCTCGAACTCGAGGAGGACCTGCAGGTCGTGGGAGAGTCCGGATCCGCGGAAGAGGCGCAGCGCCGCATCCCTGCGCTGCGCCCGGACGTTGCGGTGCTCGACGCGCGGCTGCCGGACGGCTCGGGCATCGAGGTGTGCCGCGCGGTGCGAGCCGTCGACCCCTCGATCGCCGGGCTCATCCTCACCAGCTACGACGACGAGCAGGCCCTCACCGCGGCCGTCCTTGCCGGCGCGTCGGCCTACCTACTCAAGGACATCCGCGGCGGTGACCTCGTTGCCACTATCCGCCGGATCGCGGCGGGAGAGACATTGCTCGACCCTGCGGCCGTAGCCCAGGCGCAGGTCGATCTGGCGTCGCCGACGACTCGCGATCCGCGCCTACGCAGCCTCACGCCGCAGGAGCGACGCATCCTCGTCCTTGTCGCAGACGGGATGACGAATCGACAGATCGGAACCGAACTCTTCCTCGCCGAGAAGACCGTGAAGAACTACCTGACCGCGATCCTGGCGAAGCTCGGCATGGAACGGCGCACCCAGGCGGCGGTGTTCGCCACCACCCACAGCGACGAACTCCGCGACGCCGGTCGCTGACCCGGCGACGGCGACGCCTGCG
>JAUNUZ010000050.1 GCA_030537915.1 Micrococcales bacterium | reverse complement strand
TGTACAAGCAGGGCCGTGACCGCCTGCACGCCCCGAGCCCGCTGCTCAAGCAGTTCATCACCGCCGGCTTCCTGGGTCGCAAGACCGGGCGGGGTTTCTACACCTACGAGAAGCCGGGCTCCTCCAAGGTCGTCCACGACGCGCTGACACCCGTGCCCACCGATCGAACGGCACCGGCGGTGACGATCGAGCGGGTCGGCGTCGTGGGCAGCGGGTCGATGGCCGTGGGGATTGCCCAGTCCATCGCCACCCACGGTTATCCGGTCCGGCTCATCGCGCGCACCCTGCAGCGCTCGCAGGAGGCGACGGACGAGCTGGCCAAGGGTCTGCACAAGGAGGTCCAGCGCGGTCGGCTGGAGCCCGGCGAGCGCGAGGAGGTGCGCGCCCGGGTCACCTCGAGCGCGAATCTGGAGGAGCTCGCCGACTGTCAGGTGGTCATCGAGGCGATCGCCGAGGACCTCACCGCCAAACAGGCGATGTTCGAGACCCTCGACGAGGTCTGCGCACCCGGTACCGTGCTCGCGACGACGACCGCCGCGCTGCCGGTCGTGCAATGCGCCGCCGCGACCGGGCGCCCCCAGGACGTCGTCGGCATGCACTTCTTCGCGCCGCCGACCCAGGTCGATCTCGTCGAGGTCGTCTCGACCGTCTCGACGTCGCCGGAGGCGCTGGCGACCGCGATAGCCCTCACCGAGGGCATCGGCAAGCGCGCCGTCCAGACGGCGGATCGTTCCGGCTTCATCGTGAACGCCCTACTCTTCCCCTACCTCAACGACGCCGTGAAGATGCTCGAGACCAACTACGCGAGCGTCGACGACATCGACATCGCGATGAAGTTCGGCTGCGGGCTGCCGATGGGCCCCTTCGAGGTGCTCGACTACTTCGGACTCGACAGCGCCCTGTCGACCCAGCGCGAGATGTACCTGGAGTTCCGCGAGCGCAGCCTGAGCCCGGCGCCGCTGCTGGAGCACCTCGTGCGCGCGGGCTACCTGGGTCGCAAAAGCGGGCGTGGCTTCCGCACCTACGACTGAGTGGGTGAGCCGGCCCCGGAGCTCCTGGACGGACCGGCGGTCTCGGCCGGCAGGCGTCGGGAGACTTCCGCCAGCGCCGTGGAGATGGAGTCGGCGCCCGACTTCACCCGCTCGGTGTAGGAGGCGCGCTCCCACCGGGGCCAGCTCAGCGGGAACGTCACCGGGCTGCCGGGGGTGCTCGACTCGACGGTCACGTTCATGCTCTTGATCGCCGTCATCGTCGGCCCGCTCGTCGTGGGCACCAGCGCGCTGCGCGCTGAGGGGTCGGCCAGCGCCAGCATCGACCAGGGCAGCCGGAAGCGCAGGATCGCGGGGTCCTGGGCCGAGGCGCGGGCCATGTGCCACGTCGCCAGGGAGTTGTAGTCCGCGGCGGTCTCGTCCCACCAGGACCCGAGGATGAGCGTGCCGATGTCGAGGAAGGACGGCGGCACGGGCGTCGTCGCGCCCGGCACGAGATACGTCCGGTTCAGCACCAGCTGCTGGGTGTTCCAGCCGCCGCGCTCGGGGGAGGGCCACCAGCCGCGCGGAAGGCCGTCCAAGCGGATCGGGTCGAGCGCGGAGCGGATGAAGACGACCGTGGTGCTCATCGTCGGCACCATCCGGACCGCGACGTCGAAGATGGGGTCGCCGCTGCCCCCTGGGAAGCGCAGACCGCCGCCGCCGAGGATGCTGAAGCCCAGCTCCACCGGGGAGGTGACGCGGCCCTGGAAGTAGAGCGTCAGGTAGGCCCACGAGGCGTCATGGTCAAAGGTGATCCGGCGGAGGTAGTCCGCGGATGCCTCGTGGACGACGCGCTTGCCGACGCGCAGCGGATCGTGCGCCACGAGGCCGGTCCACTGGTCGGAGGTCAACGGGTCGTGGAAGAGCACGCGCCGCGCCGGAGGTACCTTCGCATAGCGCTCTGAGGTGTTCCACGTCGAGGCCGACCAGTCGTCGTGCCAGCCGGGTAACATGCCGCCCGCCAGGCCGATCGAGGCGAACATCCGCAGCATGTCCGCGTTCTGCTTCATCGCATCGGGCTCGGTGTGATGGCCCTGGCCCCGATCGTTCGTGCCCTTGCCACCCGAGCCGAGCGCGCTGCTCACCCCGAAGGAGGTGATGAGGAGCGGCAGGTCCCCCAGGGACGTGCTGAGCAGCTTCAGGTAGGCGCGATAGGGATCCTCGGTGCCCAAATCCGGCTCGTGGAAGAGGAAGAGCGGCTTGTAAGGGTAGGCCTCGACGGCCGCGAAACCCCCCGCCGGCCACGCCGCGGTCGCGCGGATGTGGCCGGGGTCGATCGACGCGGCGTTGGCCGGCGCCTCCGGCTGCTGGGGGTGGGCCAGCGGGTCGAGCTCGGGGGTGGACCCGACCGCGAGGGGGGCAGACGTGCCACGCCGGGCCAACTCGGTGGCCAGCTCGTCCAGCCGAGCGGCGAGCCAGCGCTCGCTCGGGCTGGCATCGGCGGTCGAGGTGACATAGCGGCCCGTGACGGCGCCCGCCTTGCGGTTGCCGGTGTCGGTGCGCTCGAGCTGCTCGGGCACCCAGCGGGAGCCGAAGACGACGCCGACCGTCCATTCCGAGACGTCGGCGTCCCACGTGCCGGTCACCCCGGTGGGACCCGCGCTGCCGGCCCGTCGCTGCAGGTCACCGTGCAGCGCGGCGGCGACGGCGACGACCTCATTGCTGGCGCGCTCGGTCAGTGCGGGGTCGAAGAGCCCTTTCGCGGCGAGCAGGTCGTTGTCGGGGACGTCGATCCCCTGCAACAGGTAGAGGGGAGCGGTGGGGTGGGCGATGTTGTAGGCGCGCAGCTCGGTGTAGAAGAACGACGGATGCAGCGTCGTGAGCCGGATCACCCGAATACCGAGCTTGGCCATCATGGGCAGCCAGCGCCGGTAGTCGACGCGGGTGGCCGACGCGTGGCCCGGGAGATGCCCCGGGGTCGTCGTCCCGAGGGTGACCCCACTCCAGAACGACACGTCGCCGCCGACGGTGTGTAGGAGCAGACGGCGACCGTCCTGACGCGCGATGAGCCGCAGCCCGGCGAGCTCGAGCGGCAGCGGGGCCCACGAGTCGAGCGAATCGGGCGAATCGGTCGGGCTCGGAGTGGGAGTGGGGACGGCTAGTGGGGTGAGACTCCCGCTCCCACGCGGCGCGGGCGGGCTCGCCGTCGTGCACGCGGCCATCGCCCCGGCGCCTGCCGCGATCGCGGAGCCCTGGATGAATCGCCGTCGGCTCAGGGGGGTCGACGGGGTGGTCACAGACACTCCTAGCAGATCAGGCGGCGCATCGGTAGGGGACTCGGCCGACTGTGGGGCTGAGGCACTCGGCTGGAACAATACAGCCATGCCGCGATCAAACCGGCGCCGCCGTGAGTCGACGTCCCTCAGTCTTGAGCGAGCACTCGGCGGGCTGGCCTCGACGGAGCAGCATTCCGACGGCGCCTGGCTCGTGCGCCGGGTCACCGGCGCTGGGCCGAAACGTCGCTACCTGTGTCCCGGCTGCCAGCAGCAGTTCGACGGCGCGGTACCGCACATCGTCGCCTGGCCTGCGGACGGACTCGGTTCGCTGTCCGATCGGCGGCATTGGCATGCGACCTGCTGGCGGGCTCGGGCGCGCCGTCGGCCTGGGGGGTCGACGCGCTAGGCCAACCGCGAGGTCTCGGCCATCGCGTGGGCGTACTGCTGCGCACCCGTCTTGGTGCGCTCGGTGTAGGCCGCCGCATTCCACTGGTCCCAGCGCAGGTCGAAGGTCACCGGGGTTGCGGCCGCTGGCGTCCCGCCGGCGACGGCGACCCCGATCCGCTCGATGCGCACACCCTTGGGCAGCTTGTCCACGACGGTGACGGCCATGTGCGAGGAGGGGTCTGAGATGGCCAGCAGCCCCCAGGGGATCCGCAGCTGCAGTCGGGTGAGTCCGTCGCTGCCAGGGTCCGTCAGGGACCACGTCGACAGGGTGTCTCCGGTCCGTCCGCGCAGAGCCTGCGGGTCATCGGTGCGGATGAGCTCGCCGACGGCCAGCATCTCCGGCGGTCGTTCGCGGTTCGTGCCCGGGATCGGGTAGGGCCGGTTGAGCGTCAGCTGCTGCTGAATCCACCCGGTGCCGTCGTCCTTGGGCTCCCAGCTCCCGGGCAGGCCGTCCAGGAGCACGGGGTCGAGGTCGGTGCGGATCAGACAGCTGGCCTTGCCGGCGAGCGGATCCACTCGTACCGCGATGTCGAAGCGCGCGGAGTCCCCGAGGCCGGTCAGCGGCCTACCGGCCGTGGGGACGACGTCGAAGCCGAGCACGACCGGGGTGCTCAGCGCCTGGGTGTAGGCCAGGCTCAGGTGCACCCAGGAGGCGTCGTGGTCGATGTCGATCTGCGCCAGGCCGTCGCGCGCCTCGTGCACGACCCGTCGGCCCACCAGAGCGGGGTCGAGCGCGATCATCCCGAAGTACTGCTCGTTGGTGAGCACGTCATGCCACAACGCGCGGCGCTCGGCGTCGACGACCGCGTGCCGCGGCAGCGTGTTCCACGTGAACTTGAACCACTCGTCGGTCCACGCGAAGAGCAGCCCGCCGCACAGCTGGATGTCCTTGAACATGCGGATCATCTCGGAGTTCATGCGCATCGCCTCGAGCTCGGTGTGGTGACCCTGATCGCGCCCGTTCGTGCCGATGTGCGCCGAGCCGAGCGTGGAAGGCACGCCGAACTCGGTGACCATGAGCGGCATCCCGGCGTGGTGGCGCTTGAGGTCGAGCAGGTAGGCGCGATAGGCGTCGCCCGAGGGATCCTGGCGGTAGCTCGGCTGCAGCCGCTGGAAGTCCGGGTAGTAGGGGTAGGCGTGGTAGCTGGCGAAGGTGCCGGCCGGCCAGAGGTCGCTGGCAACGATGTGGTTGGCGTCCACCCCGACCACATCCTCACGCTCCAGCGGCTCCTGCGGGTGGCGCAGCGGGTCGGTGGTGGGCCAGTTGACCATGGCGATCGGCACGGACAGTCCGTGGGCAGCCTCGAGTGTCGCGAGCTCGTCCATGCGCGCGGCTACCCAACGCTCGGTCGGACTCGCGCCTTCTCTCGAGGAGAAGTAGGCGCCCTGATGCGCCGGCCGAGCTTTGTTCTTCGCGTCCGAGGCCCGCGTCGCGATCGGATCCCACTCGACACCGACGATCCAGCCGAGAACCCATTGCGAGACGTCGGCGGTCCACGTGCCGCTCGCGCGGCCGCGCACCGGCGGGCGCGTGAGCGTGCCGTGCACCGCGGCGCTGGCGTCCCGGGTCTCCTGGATCATCGCGTTCGTCGGGCCGCTCGCGTACAGGTCGCCGGAGTCGAGATAGGACTCATCCGGTAGGTAGATCCCGTGCATGAGGTACAGGGGGTGGTCGGGATGTGCCTCGTTGTGGGCCTTGAGCTCGGCATACATGTGCGGCTTGTGGATCGTGTAGATGCGTAGGACTCGCACGCCGGACTCGCGCATCATCGTGAACCAGCGCCGGTAGTCCTGCTCGGGGATCGCGAGCTCGCCGGGGGAGTGGCCCGGCGTCGTGCTGCCCAGGTTCACTCCGGACCAGAACGTCGCGTCCCCGCTGATCGTGTGCAGTCGCATCGTCTCCTTGTCCTGGGTCGCCAGGCACGTCAGCCCGCCGCGCGCGACCGGCTTGGGCGCCCACGAGGGTCCAAGATCGACAGGGGTGGTCGCAGGCGTGACGAGGCAGTCCTCGCCCCCGTCCGACCCGCCGCTGCAGCCTGACATCGAGGTGAGCAGCAGCCCGCTACCGGCCAACGAGCCCGCCAGGAACGCGCGCCGACTCAGGGCATGGCGGGACGGGGGGGACACCATGCCTGACTCATCGGCACAATGGCTGCGCAGCCCTCAGATATCGCGGAATCTGTTGATGGCCTCGAGGTTCTCCGCGCGCATCTCGGGTTTCGTGACGCCCAGGCCCTCCTGCGGGGCCAGCACACGAACGCCGACCTTGCCCTGGTGCAGGTTGCGGTGCACGTCCACGGCCGCCTGGCCGACCTCCTCCATGGCGTAGCTGCGCGACAGCGTCGGGTGGATCATGCCGCGGCGGATGAGGGAGTTGGCCTCCCACGCCTCACGGTAGTTCGCGAAGTGCGAGCCGATGATCCGCTTGAGGTTCATCCATAGGTAGCGGTTGTCGAACTCGTGCAGGAATCCCGATGTCGAGGCGCAGGTCACGATCGTGCCGCCCTTGCGCGCAACGTAGACGGAGGCGCCGAAAGTCTCGCGGCCCGGGTGCTCGAAGACGATATCGACGTCGTGGCCGTTGGTCAGTTCTCGGATGTCGGAGCCGAGGCGCTTCCACTCCCGCTGATTCTGCTTCGTGCCCTCATCGTTCCAGAACCGGTAGCCCTTCTCGTTCCGGTCGATGACGAGGTCGGCTCCCATCTTGCGGCAAATCTGCGCCTTCTCGGGGGAGGAGACAACGCAGATCGGGGTCGCGCCGCCGGCGAGAGCGAGCTGAGTGGCGTACGAGCCGAGTCCGCCCGAGGCGCCCCAAATGAGAACGCGGTCACCCAGCTTCATCCCGGCGCCGTTACGCGAGATGAGCTGGCGGTAGGCCGTGGAGTTGACCAGACCGGGGACCGCCGCTTCCTCCCACGTCAGGTGGCGCGGCTTCCGCATGAGCTGGTTGGCCTTGACGATCGCGAGTTCGGCGAGCCCGCCGAAGTTCGTCTCGAAGCCCCAGATGCGCTGCTCGGGGTCGAGCATCGTGTCGTTGTGCCCGTCCTGGTGCTCCAGCTCCACGGACAGGCAGTGCGCGACGACCTCCTGCCCCGGTTTCCACCGGTGCACACCGGGACCGGTGCGCAGCACGACACCGGACAGGTCGGACCCGACGATGTGGTAGGGCAGGTCATGCCGCTTGGCCGCCGCGGAGATCCGGCCGTAGCGCTCGAGGAACGAGAAGGTCGAGACCGGCTCGAAGATCGAGGTCCACACGGTGTTGTAGTTGACCGCGCTCGCCATGACGGCGACCAGCGCCTCGCCGGGTGCCAGCTCGGGCAACGGCACCTGATCCAGATGCAGGCTCTCGCGCGGATCCTTGTCGCGGCTCGCGCGGCCGGCGAACATGTCGACCTCATCCTTATGGACAGTGACTGCGCGGAAGGTCTGCGGCAGCGGTAGCGCGGCGAAAGTCGCCTCGTCCCGCTCGCCGGACAGGATCGCGTCCCGGATCTCGTGCATGCGTGGCCTCCTCGCCATCGACCGGCGGCGTCGTCCCGACGCCATCGTCTGGTGCCGAGGATACCGAGCGGCGCGTTGTTTGTAACGAGTAATCAGTGTGTCGCGGCGGGTTCCACCAGTTCCACAAGCACGCCGCCGGCGTCCTTGGGATGGATGAAGTTGATTCGGCTCCCCGCGGTGCCGCGCTTGGGCTCGGTGTACAGCAACCGAAGGCCACGCTCCTTCAGTGTTGTGCAGACGTCGTCGATGCTCTCGACCCGGTAGGCCATCTGCTGGATACCAACGCCGTTGCGGTCGATGAACTTGGCAATCGTACTGTCCTGGTTGAGCGGCGCGAGCAGCTGGATGCACGACGTGGAGTCCCCGACGCTCATCATCGCCTCGGCGACGCCCTGCTCCTCGTTCTCCTCGCGATGCACCATGGTCATCCCGTACTTGTCCTGGTAGAAGGCAATCGCCTCGTCGAGATCCGGCACCGCGATGCCGACGTGGTCGATATGGGTGAACAGGCCGGTGTTCAGTGCGCTCATGAGCGCCAGCCTAGGTGCGACCCCCTCGCCCGGACCGGGACCAACGACCTACGCCCTGGCGGGTGCCTCGATAGGGTGGCGGGGACCGTCTACCCCCGTTCACCTCTCGTGCCGCGTCAGTCGGAGGATCCCAACGTGACCGATTCCCACGCCAATCCCAGCGTCATCGTCGCGGGGGCTCGTACCCCTATCGGTCGCTTGCTCGGCTCGCTCGCAGGCATGTCGGGGGCAGAGCTCGGCGGTATCGCGATCAAGGGCGCCTTGGCCAAGGCTGGGGTTGCGAGCGACCAGGTCGACTACGTCATCATGGGCCAGGTCCTCACCGCCGGCGCCGGGCAGATCCCCGCGCGCCAGGCCGCAGCCGCCGGCGGGATCCCGCTGGACGTGCCGGCGCTGACCATCAACAAGGTATGCCTCTCCGGCATCGACGCGATCGCTCTGGCGGATCAGCTCATCCGCGCCGGCGAGGTCGAGATCGTCGTCGCCGGCGGTCAGGAGTCCATGACCAATGCCCCCCATCTCCTTGAGAAGTCCCGCTCCGGCTTCAAATTCGGTGACGTGACGATGCGCGACCATATGGCTCTGGACGGACTCATGGACGCCTTCACCGACCAGCCCATGGGCCGGCTCACCGAGCAGGCCAACTCCGGCGAGCGCGCCACGACGCGCCAGGAGCAGGACGCCTTCGCCGCGCGCAGTCATCAGCTCGCCGCGGCCGGCTGGGAGTCCGGCGTCTTCGCCGAAGAGGTCGTCCCCGTCTCGATTCCGCAGCGCAGGGGCGATCCCATCGAGTTCGACCGGGACGAAGGCATCCGCGCCGACACGACCGTCGAGTCGCTGGGCCGGCTGCGCCCCGCCTTCAGCAAGGACGGCTCCGTCACCGCCGGTTCCGCCTCCCAGATCAGCGACGGCGCCTGCGCGGTCGTCGTCATGAGCAAGGCGAGAGCCCAAGCGCTCGGGTTGAGCTGGCTCGCCGAGATCGGCGCCCACGGCGTCGTCGCCGGGCCCGACTCGACCCTGCAGTCCCAGCCCGCCAACGCCATCAAGAAGGCCTGCGAGAAGGAGGGCATCGCGCCGACCGACCTGGACCTCGTCGAGATCAACGAGGCCTTCGCCGCCGTCGGCATCGTCTCGGCGCGCGAGCTCGGCATCGACCTCGACAAGGTCAACGTCAACGGGGGCGCCATCGCCGTCGGCCACCCCATCGGCATGTCGGGCGCCCGGATCACCCTGCACCTGGCGCTGGAGTTGCGGCGACGCGGCGGCGGGATCGGCGCTGCCGCGCTGTGCGGCGGCGGCGGTCAGGGTGACGCGCTCATCGTCCGCGAACCGAAGGCCTGAGGCGCCGGCCATGGCACGACACGACATCGATGTGCCCACGCTCGTCGCGGCGGCCCGCGAGGGCTCGCCGCGGGCGGTGGCCCGACTCATCTCCCTCGTCGAGGACGCCAGCCCCAAGCTGCGCGAGGTCATGGCCGCCCTGGCTCCGCACGCCGGAAACGCCCATGTCATCGGCCTCACCGGCAGTCCCGGGGTTGGTAAATCGACATCGACCAACGCGCTCGTCGCGGCTTTCCGCGCCCGCGGCCAGCGCGTCGGGGTACTGGCCGTCGATCCCTCCTCGCCGTTCTCCGGCGGTGCCCTCCTCGGCGATCGCGTCCGCATGCAGGATCACGCCCTCGACCCCGGCGTCTACATTCGCTCCATCGCGAGCCGCGGTCATCTCGGTGGGCTCTCCTGGGCTACTCCTCAGGCGATCCGGGTCCTTGACGCCGCCGGCTTCGACATCGTCCTCGTCGAGACCGTCGGCGTCGGCCAGTCCGAGGTCGAGATCGTCGGGCTCGCGGACACGACGATCGTGTTGCTGGCCCCCGGCATGGGCGACGGCATCCAGGCGGCCAAGGCCGGAATCCTCGAGATCGGCGACGTCTTCGTCGTCAACAAGGCCGACCGAGACGGTGCCGACGCCACCGTGCGCGACATCCGCCACATGATCTCCCTCGGCGATCGCACCGAGCCCGGTCTGTGGCGGCCGCCGGTCCTGAAGACGGTCGCCTCGGCCGGTACGGGTGTGGACGACGTCATGGAGGCCCTCGACAAGCATGTCCGGTGGATGTCCGATCATGAGGAACTCACCCGCCGCCGCACCCTGCGCGCCGCCAACGAGATCGAGGCCATCGTGCTGGCGGAGTTGCGATCCCGCATGGGGGACCTGCGCGGCGGGCAGGGTATCGAGGGCCACGCCGCCCAGGTCGTCACCGGGGTGACAGACCCCTACGCCGCCGCTGACGCCGTACTCGCCGACCTGACCTAGCCGGCTGGCGTCGTGGCGGCGCCCGTCTGGATCCCGCGGCCGGTTCAGCTGTCCGGCTCGGGTCGCGGGTCGCCCGCTGTCGCGCGCCGGCAGCGCCACTCGCTTGTCGCTCACGGCGTCGGCCGGCGCCGGTCCGATTGTGGCTGCGCGGGATGCGAGACATCTGCCCCCTGCAGGCCCCTACCCACTGCACTTAGGGTTGGCTCATGCTCGTCGCCTTCTCTGTCGCCCCAACCGTTGCCGCC
>JAUNUZ010000049.1 GCA_030537915.1 Micrococcales bacterium | reverse complement strand
TTGGGATCGTGAGCTGCCCGCTGCGAGTGCTTGCGAACAGTCCCAGGCTAGGAAACGACCTCAGCCCCCGGACACTCCGATCTTGCGCAGTGCGGGCAACGCGGTGAGGATCGGCGCCTCCCATTCCCAGGCCGTCCGGAACCTCAGCGTCAGGTGCACCGGACCCAGGATCGGAGCCGGGTGCAGCGCGACGCGGGGCGCGCCCGGCACGAGCTGCTCCAACGGTCCGGCGCTCGCCTCGACCAGGGTCGCAAGCAACCACGGGTGCGACGGCAAGACGGGGAGCGTAAACTCCCCTGCGCCAAAGCGCAGGAGTCCGGCGCCCGGCACCCCGATGGGCTCGGGGCCGGCGAACAGCCCGATCCACACGAGCGGCTCGGGGACCGTGTCTGGCAGGACGACCCGCCCGGTCACCAGGTGGCGGCTGGGGCCGCGATGGAACGGCGTCGGGGTGTGCTCGGCAAAGTCGTCCGCGACGGCCCGCAGCTCGCCGGGGGCGACGCCCACCGCCTCGCGGAAGCGGCGGGTGAAGGTGCCCGGTGAGGAGAACCCGACCTCGTGGCAGGTATCGACAACGCTCAGGCCCTCGGTGAGCAGCAATTGTTTGGAGAGCTGGAAGCGCTGGGCAGCCAGGTAGCGCATCGGCGACATCCGCACCGCGGCGGTGAACATCCGCGCCAGGTGGAACGGGCTGTAGCCGACGGCGTCCGCCACATCTGCGAGTTTCAGTGGATCGCGCGTGTGCCCCCGGATGAACGCGGCGGCGGCATAGGCGGCCTCGGTCATCGCTGCCTCCTTCTGAGGACCGATGCAGTATAGGCGCGATGGGCTTGGGCGAGTCCCTGAGTCGGTCTAGCGCGGCAGCAGCGGCCGGTCGGTGGGCACCTCGACCCCCGGCCTGATCCGGTCGGTTACCAGCACGCCCGGCGGCACGATCATCCGCGCGATATCGCGGCCCGACCACTCATCGACCGCGCAGACCCGCAGGTCCGCGACCCGAACTCGAGCCCGCCACAGCCCTACCGGCTCGTCGAGCAGGAGGGTGAGGAAGGCCGCCGAATCCTCGGCGCGCGATCGCGAGCGGCTCCACACGAGGTCACCTGCGCTCCATAGCTCGAGTTCGTGGTCCCCATCCAGCCCACCCAAGCCGGCGAGCGGCCGCGGTTGGCCCAAGAGCGCGAGCCAATCATCGAGCGAGCGCTGGTAGCGGACGCTGTCGCCGAGGAAGAAGCACGTCGCGGGCACGTCCTGCAGCGCTCCGGTGAGGTCGAGCGCACCCTGCTCGAAGAGGTCGAAGAGCAACCGAACACGCGGCTCATGGCCGTCGGAGACGCCGGTCAGGTAGTCATGTACTCGGCCTTCGGAGTAGTCGCCCCCGCAGACCAGGGCATCCCGCAATTCGTCCTCGAAGGCCTCCTCCAGCGCCTCGCGGATCCGCTCAATCCCCCGCTGGACACTCAACTGCGACGCCACTTGCTCTTCCGTCCGGGCCTGATCTCCCACGCTCTCCCCCTGAACTCAGGTCGGCGCACCCGAGCGCGCCTAGAGGAAGATAGTAGGTCGATTGTCCAAGGCGGCGCCCGACCCACAGACCGGATGCCACCCTGGCCTGGCCGGGCTTGGGCCAAGCCAGCGCCGATCCGGCGACCGCCGACTCAGCAGGGTCGCTGCCGGGGAGCCGACTTCAGGGTCATCGCGGGGTCTCGAACGACGACATCGCCGAGCACCTTGTCGATCCCGGCGAGGACCTCGGGACTCAGCGTCACGCCGGCGGCCTTGACGTTCTCGGCCACCTGCTCGGGCCGGGAGGCTCCCACGAGAGCGGCCGCGACGTTGTCGTTCTGCAGCACCCACGCGATAGCCAGCTGCGCCATCGTCAGGCCAGATTCGTCGGCGAGCGGCTTGAGCGCCTGCACCCGGCTCAGCACGTCATCGCGCATGAACCGCTTGATCATGTCGGCGCCACCCTTCTCGTCGGTGGCTCGTGACCCCTGGGGAGGCGCCTGACCAGGGACGTATTTGCCGGTGAGCACACCCTGCGCGACGGGGCTCCACACGATCTGGGAAACCCCGAGCTCGCGGCACGTGGGCACGACCTCGTCCTCGATGACCCGCCACAGCATCGAGTACTGCGGCTGGCTCGAGATGAGCTGGAAGTTCATCTGCCGGGCCAGCTCGACGCCCGCACGAAGCTGCTCGGCGGTCCATTCGCTGACACCGATGTAAAGGGCCTTGCCCTGCCGAACGATGTCGGCGAACGCCTGCATCGTCTCTTCGAGCGGGGTCTCGGTGTCGAAGCGGTGTGCCTGGTAGAGGTCGACGTAGTCGGTCTGCAGCCTGGTCAACGAGCCGTTGATCGACTCCATGAGGTGCTTGCGGGAGAGCCCGACGTCGTTCTTGCCGGCCGGGCCGGTGGGCCAGTAGACCTTGGTGAAGATCTCGACGGACTCGCGTCGTTCACCCTTGAGCGCCTCGCCGAGCACGGACTCGGCCTTGGTGTTCGCGTAGACGTCGGTGTCGAAGGTCGAGATGCCGGCGTCGAGCGCCGCTGAAACGCACTGTGAAGCAATGTCGTTTTCCACCTGCGAACCGTGGGTCAGCCAGTTGCCGTAGGTGATCTCAGAGATCTTGAGCCCGCTGTTGCCGAGGTATCGAAAGTCCATAACCGGACGCTACGCCGCGGACCTGACCACTCAGCCGTCGCCCGGGTTCTCCCACCGACCGCTCGGTCCGAAGACCGGCCCGCGCGCTTGACCGCCTGAGCCGTGCGGCCGCACCGTGTCCTGCGGTCCGGCCGGCGCCGGCGCGGACTCACTAGGGGTGGGCAGAGCCCGGCCGGCCCGCCAGCGAAGATACGAGGGATTGATGATGAAGGCTGTGACGACGGCCGCAGCCCACACGAAGACGAGCAGGCCGCCCTGGGTGTTGTCCGTGCCAACGGGCCAGAAGGCGGCCACGCCGCCCGCGACGAAGAACCCAGCCGCGAGCGCGATCCAGGTGGTCCGCCTCGTGCGCGCGGCGACATAGACGAGGCCGACCCATGAGAGCGCCCCGAGGCCGAGCAGGGGCCCGAGCATCCACGCGCTGTGTCGTAACCGCCACCACGGATTCGCCAGCCGCTCCTGCGCACTGCGTGGTGTCCGCTGAACCATGACCGTCCTGCCCTCCCGTTGGGACACACCAGGATATCAATGCCCGGACAAGCTCCCACGGCGGAAGGCGCAGGTGCCCCGGTCGTGCTCGTCACCGGATTGGCTTGCGCCGAGCGGACGGTCACGGCCGGCGCGGCGGCACGATCTGGCTGCGCCCGGCGGGGCCGCAACGAAAGCGCAGCAGTCGAGCCCGCGCTTGTATGCATCGCCCGGCGACGCGTCGCCAAGCCGCGTACGGTCGAGGGATGGCCTACGACGGTAAGGAGAACCCCCCGGGGTACTACAACACCGTCGCCCGCCCGAACCCGGGCGGCACGATGGCCGAACCCATGGGACCACGCGGGCGCCTCGTCACCAAGGTCATCGGCGTCGCGTTCGTGCTCGCCGCGGTCGCGTCTTTGTCTGTTCAAGCCGTGGGGCTCGTCGGCGAGCCTTCCGCGCCGGGTGTCGCGACAAGCTTCGTGATGGGCCGATATGTCGCCCTCGTCATGCTCCCGCTGTTCTTCGGCGCTCTCGGTGTCGCGCTGTTGCGGCACGCCGACGACAAGACCGTGCCCTACCTGCGCCCGCAACGCCGCAGCCAGCACCGACGCGGCTGAGTCGCAGTTCCTGGCGCCGAACCCCGTGGCTGCCCGCGCGACAGGAACCGCGGTTCACCCCGTGACGGACGCTGATGCGTTGTCGCCGACCAGGATTCGTCGCGTCGAAGACTCCAGACCGCAGCCCGGCAGCCGATAGGAGCGCACTACTTCGATCCGCCGGAGGTCGTCCTGCTCACCCGCCGCCCCGCCCTGCTCACGTCCTGCCTCATCCTCCTCGCGGTGACGGCGTGCACCTCCATCACCTCGCCCGTCACGGGGGCCACCCCCGCAGTGACCCGCACGCCGGCGACACCGGTCGACTTCTTGATGCAGACCCCCAAGGGCGGCGTCGACGCCGTGCTGACGAAAGACTCCATCGCCTTCACCGCCACGGCCGGGGTCATTGAGGCGGTCGACATCACGCGGGCCGACGGGACACCGCTGCTGACGACGGCTGACGCGAGCGGGCTCGTCGCAACGTGGAAACGGGCGCCGACGCGCTGGCAGTTGAGCGGCATCCTCGGCCCCAAGAGCGCCTACCGCGCCAGAATCAGCGGGCGCAACGCGGACGGAGCAGCGGCAACCAGGTCGTTCGCCTTCACGACGAACCAGGCGCCGCTCGTCCAGGCCCGGATGAACCCCGGTGACGACCAGGTCGTGGGGGTCGGGATGCCGATCCAGATCCGCTTCAGCCGTGCCGTGCCGGACCGCAAGGCGGTCGAGCGACACCTGAGGATCACCACGAAGCCCGCCGTCACCGGATCATGGGGCTGGCTGGAGGACGACACGGTGCTGTGGCGACCGAAGGAGTTCTGGCCCGCCAAAACCAAGGTGACCGCCGCCCTCGACGTCACGGGCCACCACCTCGGCAAGGGCGTCTTCGGCGGCACCAGGCGTTCGATCCGCTTCGACGTCGGCCGGGACTTGCGTATGACGGTCTCCGACGCCTCGCACTCCCTCACCGTGACCCAGGGCGGCAAGCAGGTCGAGAGTTTTGCCGTCTCCCTCGGCAAGGCCGGGCACGCGACGCGCTCAGGCACGAAGATCGTCTACGAGAAGGCCACTCCCTTCACGATGCGCGGCCCGGCCTCCGACCCCTATGTGACGACCGTGAAGCATGCGCAGCGGATCACCGACTCCGGTGAATTCCTGCACGCAGCACCGTGGTCAGTAGGCGCCCAAGGCCGGCGCAATGTCTCGCACGGTTGCACGAACCTCTCCCCGAGCGCCGCCGCCTGGCTCTACGACCAGACGATTCCCGGTGACCCCGTCATCACGACCGGGACCGGTCGCAGGGCCGAGACGTGGAATGGGATGGGCGGGATCTGGAACTTCACCTGGGCGCAGTGGCGCCAGCAGTCGGCGCTCTGACGGGCACGGCCGCCGGGTGCTCGGACGCGAGGCCCGAGCCACGAGATCAGCCCCGCGCAAGCCACGGCATCCCGGCGGCGGCGATCGTCGCGAAGGGGAACGTGACCTCCAGCGGCAGCTCCACGACGTAGCGGATGAAGTCGCCGACGTGCGCGCTGTCGAATGTCGGCTCCGGGCGCACCGAGCCGTCCGGCTGGGGCATGCCCTCCTGCATCCGGGTCGTCATCGGGGTCGCCGCGTTGCCGATGTCGACCTGCGTGCACCGGACGCCCACCCTGCGACCGTCGATCTCGAGGGCCTTGGTCAGGCCGGTGATCGCATGCTTGGTCGTCGCGTAGGTGACCCCGCCGACCCGCGGGACCTGCGCCGCGACCGAGCCGTTGTTGATGATCCGACCTCCTGGGGGGTCCTGTGCCACCAGCTGACGCCAGGCCGCGCGGGCGCACCGGAAGTAGCCCGTGAGGTTGACGGCTAGCGCCGCCTCCCAGTCCTCATCGCTCACCGCATCGATCGTCCCGCCCCCGCCGAACGCACCCGCGTTGTTGACGAGCACGTCGAGCCGGCCGTAGGACGTCACGCAGGCCTGGACGAGCCGCTCCACCTGGGCGGTGTCGGTGACATCGGTCGGGACGGCGAGCGCCTCGGCGCCCGCGGATCGCACCAGGTCAACGGTTTCGTCCAGCGCCTGCGCCCGACGCCCGGCCAGGACCAGACGATGCCCGCCCGCGGCCAGGGACACGGCCATCGCCCGCCCCAAACCGGAGCCTGCTCCCGTGACGATGACGACCTGCTGCTGCCGTGGCGAGGTGCTCATCCCCCCAGCATGCCGCCCGCGGCGGGGTCGAGCCCGATCGCGCGCTATTCGCCCTGCGCCGGCGGCTCGGCCAGGCCCGCTCGCTCATCGCGGTCGGCCCACTCCAGCAGCTGGGCGATGTCATAGGCCGAGTCGTCGATGGCCGCGTGCAGGTCACCGAGTCGCTCATAGCGCGCCGGCATCGTCAGAACCGTGAAGTCATCGGGCTCGCAGTCGGGGATCTCCTGCCAGGTCACCGGCGCGGACACCGTAGCGCGCGCCGTCCCGCGCACCGAATAGGCGGCAGCCAACGTGTGATCGCGAGCGTTCTGGTTGTAGTCGACGAAGAGCTTCGCCGGGTCGCGGTCCTTGCGCCACCACGTCGTCGTCACATCCGCCTGGGCTCGCCGCTCCACCTCGCGGGCGAAGGCCAGGGCCGCGCGCCTGACGTCCCCGAAGCCGTGGTCGGGGCGGATCCGGACACAGACGTGCAGGCCGCGCCCGCCCGAGGTCTTGGGGAACCCGACCGCGCCGAGCTCGTCGAGCACCTGCGCGGTCACCCCCGCCACCCTGCGGACGCGGGCCCAGTCGCACTCCGGGCCCGGGTCGAGGTCGATCCGCCACTCGTCCGGCTGCTCGACGTCGGGCCGCCGGGAGTTCCAGGGGTGGAACTCCACCGTCGACATCTGCACGGCCCAGATGACGGAGGCGATCTCGGTGACGCACAGCTCGTCGGCGTGCCGGTTGTAGCGCGGGAAGGTCACCCGCACCGTCTCCAGCCAGGGCGGCGCGCCGCGGGGCACCCGCTTCTGGTGGACCTTCTCACCAGCGATGCCGTCGGGGAAGCGGTGCAGCATGCAGGGACGCAGCGCGAGCGCACGCACGATGCCTTCGCTCACCAACAGGTAATAGTCAACAAGATCGCGTTTGGTCAGGCTCACCGCAGGGAAATAGACCCGATCGGGATTCGAGATGCGCACTGTGCGCGGCCCGGCCTCGACCTCGATCGACGGGGTCGCCGCACCCGCCCGCTTGCCGTCTGCCATGCAGGCCACGATGACAGCAGAGCCTCTCACCGTGCCAGTGCCGCTGCGACCTCTGGGCCACCCGCACTGTGGCGGTACGCCCCCCGGTATGGATTCGCCCGGCGCCGGCCGCCCCTCCTCGGGCGGCGGCGGGTGAATCCATACCGCGATTTACAGGAACGCCCGAAGCACGCGTCCGGTTCCCGAATAGGGGAAGCGCTTGGCCGAGATGACCCACGGGACCGCCTTGGCCCGCGCGACGAGCGTGTCGACGTAGTCGATGAGTTCGATGTCGGGCTTGCGGATCGAGGCGACCAGTCGGCCGCTCGGGCGGGAGGCGGTGACCGTGAAGGCATCCACGCCGGTGATCCGGAGCGGGTCATTCGCTTGTCCGGTCCCCGACACGTGGTTCGAGCCGACGAGGAACGTCTTGCTGTTGATGATGCCGATGGCTCGTGTCGAGCCGTCACCCGCCTTGGCGGGCCAGTTGCCGTACCGGGACGGCTTGAGGGCCGGCACGACCGCACTCACAGCGGAGTCGCAGCAGCCGTCCCCGACGACGAGCTGCGCCCGGTTGAGCCAGCCCGAGACGCGCAGCCCACCGACCTCCACCTGCGGCCAGCCCCGCGCGTCGACGGGGAAGGACAGGCTCGACAGATTCCGCACCAACTTTCCGCTCGGCGTGACGATCCGCAGCGACTGCGTGCCCTTGCCGTCGTGGTTGCCGTCGGGCGACAGCACGGTGACGGCCAGCTGACGGGCGTCGGCGGACTCCCGCACGCTCGTGACATAGGGGAGCACGTTGACGACCCGCTTGCCGGTGTAGTGACGCAGGGTGATCGCGTAGGGGGACCAGCGCGCCGTCTTCTGGACGACGGCCCAGACCGTCCCGTCCGCCGCGAGGTCGACATCGACGAAGGGCTCCCCGCCAGTGCCGGCCCTCTCGGAGCCGAGGGTGCGCAGCACCTTGCCCGTCGTGCGGGAGACGAGCACGAGCGTGCGTTTCGTGCCGGAGGCGATGACGGCGGCGTAGGTGGTCGGGGCGCCGGTCCGAGCGGGTGCCGACGTGGCGGTGCGCAGGGTCGAGGTCGCGGGCGCAGCTACGGCTCTCGGCGCGGTGGTGACGGCGCTGCTGGCGACTGCGCTGCTGGTGGCAATGGCCGCCCTGCTCGTGGTGCTGGCGGTGGCGCTGGCGGCAGTGGCGAGGCCGAGCGGGAGAGCGCCCACCGCGAGTGCGGCGACGATGACCCGGCGGCGCGAACACCCTTGCGAGCGTGTCGTGTTCATGACGGAAGTCTGCTCCTGCCTAAGGGACCCCGCATCAGCATTTGTACTCAGGAGGCGGTGCTGCCCGATTGCGGTCTCAGGCTGCTCTCAGCTCGTGCCGACGAGCCCTTCCGCCGATGAGGTCAGCTCACCGCACATCAAGGTCTTCGGGTCCGAAGCTGTGCGGCAGGATCTGCGCGAAGGGGTAGCGTTTCGCCGAACCGTCGGCGTCCTCGACAACGACGAACTGACAACCGAATTCGTGCAACACCTGGCGACACGCGCCGCACGGGAAGCAGGGAGCCGCCTTCAAGGCGACGACCGCGGCAGTCACGATCCGGCGCCTGGTCCCACCATCTGGAGCCTGCGGATCGGCCTGCGCACACATCCGCGTGGTCGCCGTTCGCTCGGCACAGATCGTCAGTCCGAAGGAGGCGTTCTCGACGTTGCAGCCAGTGACGACCTCCCCGCCCCGCGTGAGCAGCGCGGCCCCGACCGGGAAGCGACTGTAGGGGACGTAGGCGTTCGCGGCCACATCTCGGGCCAGCTGTAGCAACTCCTCGTCGCTGGGCGTCCGTGCGGCCTGCACCATGCAACGGAGATTGCCAGGCGAGGACACCCGCGGGCAACCGAATGAGCTGGTCCTGCCCGATGGGCCCACTAGGCTCACCTGCACCATGGACGCCACCGACGTCATCCGCACCAAGCGTGACGGCCACCGACTCCGCGATGACCAGATCGACTGGGTCGTCGATGCATACACCCGCGGTGAGGTTGCCGAGGAACAGATGGCCGCGCTCGCCATGGCGATCTTCCTGCGCGGCATGGATCACGCCGAGATCGTCCGCTGGACCCAGGCCATGATCGATTCCGGCGAGACGATGAGCTTCACCGACCTGGGCAAACCCACTACGGACAAGCACTCCACCGGGGGTGTCGGCGACAAGATCACCCTCCCGTTGGCCCCGCTCGTCGCCTCCTTCGGGGTCGCCGTGCCGCAGCTGTCCGGGCGCGGGCTCGGGCACACCGGCGGCACCCTGGACAAGCTTGAGGCGATCCCCGGCTGGCGCGCCGACGTGACGAACGAGCAGCTCATCCAGATCCTGCGCGATGTCGGCGCCGTGATCTGCGCGGCGGGCGCGGGTCTGGCGCCGGCGGACAAGAAGCTCTACGCGCTGCGGGACATCACGAGCACCGTCGACTCCATCCCTCTCATCGCCAGCTCGATCATGAGCAAGAAGATCGCCGAGGGCACGAGCGCGCTGACCCTGGATGTCAAGGTGGGTTCCGGCGCCTTTATGAAGGATCTCGAGACCGCCCGCGAGCTGGCCTCGACGATGGTCTGCCTCGGCCGGGATGCCGGGGTGGCGACCGTGGCTTTCCTCACCGACATGTCCTCCCCCCTCGGGCGGTGCGTCGGCAACGCTCTGGAGGTGCGCGAGTCGGTGGAGGTGCTCGCCGGTGGCGGCCCGCGCGACGTCATCGAGCTGACCTGCGTGTTGGCCCGGCAGATGCTCGCGCTGGTCGGGCAACCCGACGCCGACGTCGAGGCGGCCCTGCGCGACGGTCGCGCCATGGACGTGTGGCGGCGCATGATCGCGGCCCAGGGCGGCGACCCGGACGGTCCCCTGCCGGTCGCGGCTCACACCCAGGAGGTCGTCGCGGACCGCGGCGGGGTGCTGACGCGGCTCGACGCGCTCGCCGTGGGGGTCGCGAGCTGGCGACTCGGGGCGGGGCGGGCACGCAGACAGGACCCGGTCCAGTTGGCGGCCGGCATCGAGATCCACGTCGAGCCCGGCGAGCGAGTGCAAGCCGGACAGCGGCTGCTCACCCTGCACACCGACACCCCTGAGCGCTTCGAGGGGGCACGCGAGTCCCTCGACGGCGGTATCGACGTCGACCCCGACGCGGCCGACCGCACCGGGGCCCGCGAAAGCGTTTTCCTCGAGCGGATCGAGTGACCCGCTGCGCCTGCCTTCCCCCGCGCCTGCTGGACAAGCCCACGATGGGAGCACCATGACCGCCCTGACCCGCAGCGAGGTCGCCCGGCTGGTCGACCACACGCTGCTCAAGCCCGAGTCGACCCCGCAGCAGGTCGCGGCACTGGCCGCCGAGGCCGCGGAGCAGGGCGC
>JAUNUZ010000525.1 GCA_030537915.1 Micrococcales bacterium | reverse complement strand
GCTCGCCCTCGGCATCGGCCGGGGCGCGCTGTGCGACCCCTTGGGCGGCGTGCGAGCCCAGCTCGGGCACGCGGCGGACGTCCTGGTCACCGACATCGACCTGGACGCCGTCACCGACACCCGCCAGCGCGTTCCGATCCTGGCATAGACCGGCAAGCCGTAGACGGCGCTTGGCCGGCAACGGGCCCACCCCGCCGCGGCAGTCTCCCGCTGGGCCGGGGGGCTCAATGGACCCCAATGGAGTGCACCGTAGGCAGGGGGCTAGGGGGGCGTTGCCTCAGCTGGGCGCGACGACGACGACGAGATCGCCGCCCTCGAGCTGACCGGTCTGTGCGATGGCGACGCGTTCCACGATCCCCGCGACCGGCGTCGTGATCGAAGCCTCCATCTTCATCGCCTCGATCGTGGCGACTGTGTCACCCGCCGCAACGTCGTCGCCGACGCTCACCGTGGGGGTGACGGCCCCGGCGAACGGCACGGCCACCTGGCCGGGCACGCCCGCATCGGCCTTCTCCTGCTCTGGCACGTCGGCCGCAATCGACCGGTCCCGCACCGTGATCGGCCGCATCTGCCCGTTGATCGTGCACATGACGCTGCGGAAGCCGCGCTCGTCGGCCATGCCGACCGCCTCGAGGCCCAGCAGGAGTGTCTTGCCCTCCTCGAGTCGCACCTCATGCTCGTCGCCCTGCCGCAGCCCGTAGAAGTAGTCGACGCTGGGCAGGACCGACACGTCACCATAGAGCTGGCGGGCCTCCAGGAAGTCCCGAGTCGGGCCCGGGAAGAGAAGCTCGCTGAGGGTGCCCCGCCGATCCGTGGCCAGGCCGTGCCGTTGGGCGTCATCGAGCTCGGTGATGCCGTGCTTGATCGTGCGCCCCGCCAGCGCCTTGGTCCGGAAGGGCTCGGGCCAGCCGCCGGGTGGGTCGCCCAGTTGCCCGGAGAGGAAGCCGATCACGGAGTCGGGCACGTCGTAGTTCTCGGGGTTCGCGGCGAAGTCCACCGGATCCGCCCCCACCGCCACGAGGTGCAGCGCCAGGTCGCCGACGACCTTGCTGCTCGGGGTCACCTTGATGAGGTCGCCGAGGATATCGTTGGCCGCCGCGTACATGTTCTCGATCTGCTCGAACTTCTCCCTCATCCCGAGCGCGATCGCCTGCTGACGCAGATTGCTCAGCTGGCCCCCGGGGATCTCATGCTGGTAGACGCGCCCGGTCGGAGCCGGAAGCCCCGACTCGAAGGGCGCGTAGACCCGGCGCACCGCCTCCCAATACGGCTCGAGGGCGCACACGGCACCCAGCGACAACCCCGTCTCGCGATCGGTATGGTCGCTCCCCGCCACGAGCGAGGACATCGAGGGCTGCGAGGTTGTGCCTGACAGCGCGGCGCTCGCCGCGTCAACCGCGTCGACCCCGGCCTCGACCGCGGCGAGCAGCGTCGCGAGCTGACCGCCGGCGGTGTCGTGGGTGTGCAGGTGGACGGGCAGGTCGAAGCGCTCCCGCAACGCCGTGAC
>JAUNUZ010000524.1 GCA_030537915.1 Micrococcales bacterium | reverse complement strand
CGACGTCGCCGGCACCATCGAGCGCCTCACGACGGCTCTCGATGAGATCGGATAGGCCGTTGCAGCTCCCGGCCGGCCCCGGCCCCGAGCCGCCGGGGCGTGACCTCTGTGCTATCCGCGGGCCGCTCGCAATGCAGCGGTGAGTTCGCCCAGGTCGGCGATCCGCAGATCGCCACCGTCCCGCCGCAGGGCCGCGACGAGCGCACCCGCCGCACGGGCGGAGCCGACACCGGCCGCGCTGTCCTCAACGGCGAGACACCGCTCGATCGGGACGCCGATCCGGCTGGCGCCGAGGCGATAGATCGCCGGGTGTGGCTTGCCCACCGGCACCTCATCGACTGTCGTCAGCAGCCGCGGCACGATTCCACCGGCGCCCAACCGCGCCCTGGCGAGCCCGAGGTCGGCATTGGTGACGACCGCCCACGGGAGGCCCGCAGCGACGAGGTAGGCGATCAAGTCGTGGGCGCCGGGCGTGGGCACGACGCCGTCGGTGTCCTGGGTTTCGCGGCGCATGTGCGCGACGGCCTGCGCGTCCACAGTCGCCTCGTCCAGATCCGGGCGGAACCGGCGGATCGTCCCCTCAGCGGTCGCACCGTGGCAGGCCGCGACGACCGCATCGGGATCGACGCTGTGCCGCACAGCCCAGTCACGCCACGTCCGCTCGACAGCAGCGTCGGAGTCGACGAGCGTCCCGTCCATGTCGATGAGCAATCCCTCGACTGTGGCCAGGTCGATCACGTGGAGTCTCCATCTGTTCGGGTCGCGGGTCGCTGCTACGGTCGGGCGATCCGGGGGACACCCAGCATGCACCCCACGCCGCCCCTACGGAGGAGCCGCCGCCGCACTTGCGCGCGACCCCCCGGCACGGGGTCGGCGCCGCTGGATCCGCCGCAACCCCCCACCCGGCTTAGGGACCGCAGGGAACCAGGACAAGGACTACGTTGGTCGCCATGGCGGCTGTTCCTCCGGACTCAAGCGCCCGGCCCGACAAGGAAGTCCTCAGCTGGGAACGCTTCGGCAACGCCTGCCGGGAACTCGCGCTGCAGGTCAAGGATTCCAGCTTCGAGCCCGAGGTCCTCATCGCGGTGGCCCGCGGCGGGCTGCTGCCTGGTGGCGCATTGTCGTATGCCCTGGGGGTCAAGCTGGCCGACGCCATCAACGTCGAGTTCTACACCGATGTGCACGAGACCCTGCCCGACCCGGTCCTCCTCGCGCCGATGCTCGACACCGACAGCATCCGCGACAAGCGCGTCCTCGTCGTCGACGACGTCGTCGACTCCGGCCGCACTCTCGCGTTGGTGCTAGACATCCTCGCAAGGCATGGCGCGCAGGCCCGCAGCGCCGTGATCTACGCGAAGCCGACGACCGTCATCGAGCCGGACTTCGCATGGGCCCACACGGACCGGTGGATCGTCTTCCCGTGGTCGGCCCAGCCGCCCATCGCGGCGAACTGACTCGCACTCGTTGGTTGTCGCAGCCGCGACGTAGCCTGATCGCACGAGCGGGCCACACCT
>JAUNUZ010000048.1:8017-10376 GCA_030537915.1 Micrococcales bacterium | reverse complement strand
TGATGCGCGACGCGAAGATCACCCAGATCTACGAGGGGACCAACCAGATCCAGCGACTCGTCATGGGTCGACTTCTCGTCCGGTAGGTGGACGGGTGCCCGTGTGACGTGCCTGCGTGACATGCCCGCCCGACGTCCAGGGGTCGGCCAGGTACCTGGCTGATACTTGGACATCATGAGGTCATCGCCGCAGTCCCGCTCCGGAAGAGGGAGTTCGACGCTCCCGCCCGACGCGGACTACGTCGATCTGCGACGCGGTGGCGGCCGAGCGCTGTCAGCCGACCCCGCCTCCCTCTCCCCGCGGTTGCGGCGCCGCCGCGCCCTCACGCTCATGCTCCTCACGCTCGTGGCCCCCGGCAGCGCGCAACTGGTCACGGGCAATCGCACCGTCGGCCGAGTTGCCCTGCGTTTCTGGTTCATCACCCTCGCGCTCGTCGTAATCGGCGCGGTGCTTGCGGTGCTCGACCGCGGCTTCATGCTCGGGCTCATCGCCAACCAGTACGTCCTGGTGCTCCTGGCCGGGGCGCTGGTCATCGGCGCGATCTGCTGGGCCGGTCTCTTCGTCGATGCGTTGCGGCTGAGCCGGCCGCGGCTGCTGTCGGTCGGCACCCGTCGCAGCATCGCCGCGTTGACGGCGGTCCTCATCACGCTGACCGCCGGGCCGATGGTCTTCGCCGCCAACAATGTGATGGCCGGCCGCGATGCGGTCGCCGGCGTCTTCGGCGGCCACCGAGGCGTCCCGCCCACCGACGGGCGCTACAACATCCTGCTCATGGGCGGCGACTCCGGCGCCGACCGCGTCGGCACCCGGCCGGACACGATCATGCTCGCCAGCATCGACGCCGACACCGGCAAGACCGTCCTTTTCGGCTTCGCCCGCGACACCGAGAACATCCACTTCCGCAGCGGCTCGACGATGGCGCGCCTCATGCCCGGAGGCTGGGACTGCGGCGACCAATGCCTGCTCAACGGCCTCTACCAGTGGGCAGGTGAGCACAAGGACCAGTTCCCCGCGGACGTCTCCGACCCCGGCGCGTTGGCGACCAAGGAGGCGGTCGAAGCGCTCTCCGGGCTCGACATCCAGTACTACGGCTTGGTCAACCTCAGGGGCTTCCAACGCTTCATCGACGCCGTCGGCGGCATCGACGTCGACGTCAAGAAGCGCACCCCGATCGGCGGCGGCACCTCGCCTGTCAGCGGCTACATCGAGCCCGGGCAGCAGCACCTCGACGGCTACCACGCGCTCTGGTATGCCCGCTCTCGCGAGGGCAGCAGCAACTACGAGCGGATGGCGCGCCAGCGCTGCGTGATGACCGCGATGGTGCACCAGCTCACGCCGCAGACGGTCATCCTGAAGTTCCAGGCCATCGCCGGGGTCTCCGGCAGCGTGCTCACCACCGATATCCCCGATCGGGATCTCGGCGCGCTCGCGGATCTGGCGATCAAGGCGCGCGGCCACAAGATGACCAGCGTCAACTTCGTCCCACCGCTCATCAAGCCCTGGGACTACGATCCGAGCGTGATCCACACCAAGGTCGAGCAGACGATCGCAGCCTCCAGGGCCGACACCTCCAAGGCGACGACCCCGGCGAGGAAGAGCCCCGCCAAGCCCGCCTCGGGTGGCGCGAGCACGCCGAGCGGTGCCTCCGGGTCGTCGGGTTCGGCCGGTTCGTCGGCGGACTCGACCGACGCGACGAACGACCTGACCAGCATCTGCTCCGCTGGGTGACGGGCGACGACAGCGTGACCGACCCCTTGCAGACATCGCCAACCCCCCGCACCGGGCCGACCGCGGACGCAGTCGGGCAGGTGGCGCGACCCGAACCCGAGCGCTGGCCCTCGGTCAGCGTCGTCATTCCCGTCCTCAACGAGGAGCGCCACCTGGCGCAGGCGGTAGGGCGAGTGCTCGCCCAGGACTACCCCGGAGACCTTGACGTCGTCCTCGCCGTCGGGCCCAGCAAGGACCGCACCCAGGCCGTCGCCGACGGGCTCGCGGCCGCCGATCACCGCGTTCGCGTGGTCCCCAATCGCACCGGGCGCACCCCCGACGCGCTCAACGCCGGCATCGCCGAGAGCGACCACGAGATCGTCGTGCGCGTCGACGGCCACGCCGAGCTGTCCGACGGCTACATCCGCACCGCGGTCGCCGAGCTGATCGCCGTCGGCGCCGACAACGTCGGCGGCATCATGGACGCCCAGGGCAGCACCGACTTCGAGAAGGCCGTCGCCTGCGCGATGAGCTCCAAGATCGGGGTCGGCAACGCGCGTTTCCACGTCGGCGGGGGAGCCGGCGAGGCCGACACCGTCTACCTCGGGGTGTTCCGTCGACAGACGCTGCTCGAGGTCGGCGGCTACGACAG
>JAUNUZ010000048.1:1890-8001 GCA_030537915.1 Micrococcales bacterium | reverse complement strand
TGAACCACCGGATCCGCCAGTCCGGCGGCAAGGTGTGGTTCACGCCGGAGCTGACGGTCACCTACCGGCCGCGGGGGACGCTGAAGTCGCTGGCCCGCCAGTACTTCAACTACGGGCGCTGGCGGCGCGTCGTCGCGGCGCGCCACGAGGGGACGATCAACCTGCGCTACCTCGCGCCGCCGGTCATGGTGTGCGCCACGACGGCGGCGACGCTGCTCGGAACGCGGCGGCGCCCAGCCCTGCTCGTGCCCGCCGCGTATGCCGCCGGGATCGTGCTCGGTGGCCTGGCGAGCAGCAGGGGGCAGTCCCCGGCCGTGCGCGCACGGCTTCCCCTCGGGCGCGGCGTCATGCACTGGTCGTGGGGGATCGGCTTCCTGACGAGCCCCACCGCGCTGCGCGCCCACCGGGCGGACCTGCCGGATCCGGAGCCCCTGCTCGACAGCACGGACGCCGGAGGATGAGGGTCCTCATGCTCGTCGCGACGTCCGTCGCGACGGACGCCAGGGTGCTGCGCGAGGCGAGCACCCTGGCCGACGCCGGGCACGGCGTGCACGTCATCGGCAAGTCGGTGCCCACCGGCTGGGAGCCGCCTGCGGGCCTCACGGTCTCCTCGGTCGGGACGTCCTCGGTCTTCCGCGCCGAGGGCGGGGCGTCCCTGGCGGGTCGCCGACTGTCGCCGCACCTTCGGTTCGCGCGCTGGGTGCTCCTGCCACAGCACCGCGCGTCGGCCTTCGGGCGCTGGGCGGCCGGGGCGCTGGCCGACGGACGCCACCGCGAGTTCGACGTCGTGCACGCCCACGACTTCACCGCCCTGGCCGCCGGTGCCGAGCTGGCGCGCCTGCGCGGGGTGCCGCTCGTCTACGACACGCACGAGTTCTGGCAGGGACGCCCGCGCGAGCACCGGCCGACCCCGCTGGCCGACCTGCGTGAGCGACGGCTCGAAGACCGGCTCGCCCGCGAGGCCACCGCCGTCATCACCGTCGGTGACGGGATCGCCGACGCGCTGCGCCGCCGGTACGGGTGGGGGCACGTGCACGTGGTGCGCAACACCTTCCCGGCGCGCCGCGCAGGCAGCGCCATGGCCGAGGCGCTGCCTGCGCTGTCGGCGCCCGTCGGCCTGGTCTACGCCGGACGGCTCAGCGCCTACCGCGAGCTCGAGACCATCGCGGCGGCCAGCCGACTCGTCGACCTGCCGATCACCGTCATGGGCCCGGCGGACGAAACCTGGCTCGGCACCTACGATCCGGGCCGCGTCCGCGTCGAGGGACCGCTGCCCGCCGAGCAGGTCGATCGACGGCTCGCGGAGGCCGGACTGGCGCTCGTCACGCACTCCGACGCCTGGGAGAACCACCGTCTCGCGCTGCCGAACAAACTCTTCCACGCCGTGCGCGCCGGCGTGCCGTGCGTCGCCACCGACGTCGGGGAGCTGGCCCGGACGGTCCGCGCGCACGGCATCGGGACGCTCTACCGCCCCGGCGACGCCGCCGACATGGGTCGGGCGATCGAACAAGCCGTGGCAGACTATCCAGCGCTTCGCGAGGCGGTGGCCAGGGCCGCCGACGAACTCGCGTGGGAGAAGGACGCGGCGGTGCTCCTGAGTCTCTACCAGCGACTCGAACCGGCCGAGCAGCAATCCGAGAACGCAGTTGCGCCACCCGAGCCCCACCAGGCACACGAGGTACGCGAGGCACACGAGGCACCGAAGGAAGGCGGCTCATGAGCACGTCGACCACGACCGACGCCGACGACGAGTACGAGGACGTCTATCACCTCTACGAGCCGCACCGGGCCGGCCTGCCGAAGATCCCGCACTACTTCAAGGAACTGTGGCGGCGCCGGGAGTTCGCGTTCGAGATGTCGAAGGCGGGCATGCGCGGCGCGAATTCGATGACCTTCTTCGGGCAGGCCTGGCTCGTCATCAATCCCCTGCTCTTGGCCCTGGTCTACTACTTCCTCCTGCAGGTCCTGCAGCCCCCGAAGAACGGCGGCTTCGACGCGCAGCGATTCAGCCACCTGACCGGCGGCCTCTTCGTCTTCTACTTCTTCCAGGGGGCCGTATCGGCGGGCGCCGGCTCGGTCGTCGGCGCGGGCAAGCTCGTGCTCAACACGGCGTTCCCGCGGCTGCTCATGCCGCTCTCGGCGGTGCGCACCGGCTTCTATCGGTTCCTGCCGACGATCCCGGTCTACCTCGTCTTCCACGTGCTCGCGGGCAACCCGTGGAACTTCAACACCTTCATCACCGCGCCGATCTTCTTGCTCCTTATCGCCGCGTTCGCGTCGGGGTTGGCCGCTATCTTCTCGACCCTGCAGGTGTACTTCCGCGATACGTCGAGCTTCTTGCCCTACATCATGCGGATTTGGCTTTATACCTCGCCGGTGCTGTGGACCATCGACCAGATTAGGGGACACGGAGCGGCCCAAAAGCTGGCGCCCTTCAACCCGCTCTACTCGCTCATCGGCGGCTATGGCGAAGCGCTACAGGCGGGCAGAATGCCCTCGTTGAGCGTGTGGGCCGCCGCGGTCTCCTGGGCCGTCCTCGCCTGTCTCATCGGCTTCGGCTACTTCATGTCGAGGGAGCGTGATTTCGCTGTCCGCCTCTAACCCCCCTCCCACCCCGCAGGAACCGCCCGCAGCCCAGAGCGATGCCGCGACGGCCGCGGGGTCGACCGCCGTCCCCAAGCCGGGCGAGCACGCCTCCGACGGCAACCTGGTCGGCGGAATCTTCTCGATGCGCACCGGTCGCCAAAGTCGCAGGAACCGACCCAAGCCGGAGAAGAAGGTGCTGACATTCCGCGACAACTCGGGGCGCACCGATCTGGCCGTCTCCGTGCAGCACTTGTCGATCACCTACCGGACGACCTTCGAGCGGGTGCCGACCTTCAAGAACGCGATCGTGCGAGCCGGACGCGGCGAGAAGGCCGTCGTGGAGATCAATGCGGTCAACGACGTGAGCTTCGACGTCAAGAACGGCACGGCGCTCGGCATCATCGGCTCCAACGGCGCCGGCAAGTCCACCATCATGCGCGCACTCGCGGGCATTCTGCCGCCCACCGAGGGACAGATCGAGGTCTGGGGCCGGGCGTCGACGCTGTTGGCCCTAGGTGTCGGCTTCAATGCGATGCTCTCGGGCCGCGAGAACGTCATCCTCGGCGGATTGGCCGCCGGCCTGTCCCGCAAGGACGTCGAATCGCGCGCGGACAACGTCGCCGAATGGGCCGAGTTGGGCGAGTTCATCGACGCACCGATGCGCACCTATTCCTCGGGAATGTTCAGTCGACTCGCCTTCTCGGTCGCGGTGCACATGAAGCCGGACATCCTCATGGTCGACGAGGCGCTCTCGGCCGGTGACGCCAAATTCCGAGAGAAGGCGCAGGCGAAGATGGACGAACTGCGCAGCTCGGCGCGCGCTCTCTTCCTCGTCAGCCACGCCCTGGGCAGCATCAAGGAGATGTGCAACGACTGCATCTGGTTGCACAAGGGCCGCGTCATGATGCATGCCTCGCCGCAGGAATGCGTCGACGCCTACACGCAATTCGTGAAGGTGGGGAAGACGCCCTCGACGATGGAGGAGATGTAGATGTCGCTCGCGGGGGAGCGTCGACCCGTCGATGTCTCGGTCGTCACCTCCGGACACGATGTCGCCGACGCGCGGCTGCACCGCGAGGTGGCCGCCCTGGTCGCGCACGGGCTCAACGTCGAGGTGCTCGGGCTGGGGCAGGAGGCCGACGGCCCGCCGGGGGCGACGGTGCGCACCTGGCCGCGGCAGGGCTCGCTGGGGCGCGCGCGCCTGGCCGCCGAGATGGCGGCCCGCGCCCACGGTCGCGTGCTGCTGACCCTCGACCCCGACTCCGCCATCGCCGCGAACGCGGCCGTGCTCTCCAGCGGACGGGTGCTCGTCGTCGACGTCCACGAGGACTTTGCCGCGCTGCTCTCGGATCGCCCCTGGACCGCTGCCTTCGGTGGCCTCGCCGGTCTTGGCGCGCGCGGTCTCGTCGCGACCTTTATGGCCATCGCGCAGCGGGCCGCGCTCACCGTTGTCGCCGACGACCATGTGCCGCCCCTGCAGGCCCGCAACCGGTTCGTGCTCCCCAACGCGCCGGTCGCCGACCTGCTGCCGCCGCCAGGGCCGCGCGATCCGACGCCGCGAGCGCTCTACGTCGGGGATGTGCGCGCGACCCGGGGGCTCTTCGCGATGATCGAGGCGGTGCGGCTCGCGCCGGACTGGCACCTGGACGTCGTCGGGCCGGTCGCGCCCGCGGACGCGGATCGACTCGCGCAGATCCTGCGCGCCGACGCCCCGGACGCCCTCGGCGAACGGGGTCACCTGCACGGGCGGCAGCCGCCGACCCAGGCGTGGGCGCACGCCGCCGGGGCGTGGTGCGGCATGTTGCTCCTGGTCGACACCCCCGCCTTCGCGCGCGCGGTACCGAGCAAGCTCGGTGAATACCTCATGTGCGGTCTGCCCGTCGTCACGACCGATCTGCCGCGCCAAGCCGTCGTCGTCACCGAGTCCGGTGCCGGGGTCGTCGTCCCCGGCGGCGAGGATGAGGCGGTCGGCGCCGCGGTCGCGGCGCACCTGCGCGGCTGGTCCGCCGACCCGACGGGGCTGGACGACGCAGCGCGGGCCGCGCTCGCCCACGCCTCGCGCGGCGCCACCCCCGCGGGGTCGCCCAGCGTCTACAGCGAGTTCGCCGCTCGGGTCGCAGCCCTCCTCTGAGGGATCTCGCCGAGCACTGCGAGAATCGTCGCGTGAAGGTCAACAGGGCTGCGCAGGCGGCGAGTCGGCGGGCCCGCGCCCTCGGCCTGCGGCTGGCCCGGCAAGCGGTCTGGACAGCGGTCGCCCACGACTCACCCGTGCGGCAGCGGATCCCAGCGCCGGTCCTGGAGCGCATCGCCCCGCTCGCAGCCCCGCTCGTCGCCCAACTGCCGCGCAAGGTGCGCAACGGCATCGACGGAGCGATCACGGCGCCGACCGACTGGGTGCTCTTCGGCGCCGGTTCGCGTCGCCCCACGCCCCCCTCCGAGCCCGTGCGCGTCTGGGTTGCCCCGACGAACTCGGCCGGCCAGGGGCGACTGTGGGCGCAGGCGCTCGAGCGGCACGTCGAGGGCGTCGGCGCGCGCAACATGGGTGTCGTGCGCGAGATCCGCTTCCCTGCCGACCAGGAGGTTGCCCCCGAGATCTATCGCGATCCGCGCTGGCAGAAGGAGCAGGAGCGCTACGTCCTCGAGGGTTACACGCACGTGCTCATCGAGGCCGAGCGCCCGATCTTCGGCACCCGGCATGGACGCACCTGCGAGTTCGAGCTGCCGCGGCTGCGGCGGGCGGGGATCACGGTCGGCCTCATCTCGCACGGCTCTGACCTGCGAATCCCCAGCCAACACCTGACCCGCCACCCCTACTCGCCCTTCGACGACCCGAGCGACGAGCTCACCGGCAAGCTCGAGGTCGGAGCCCGGCGGAATGCGCGGATCCTGCGCGAGGCCGAGGGGCCCGTCTTCGTCTCCACCCCAGACCTGCTCGACTACACCCCCAACGCCCGGTGGTGCCCGACGGTCGTCGACCCCGACGGGTGGTCGCCTGAGTACCCGCTGCTCAGGCGCGCGGTCCCCCGAGTCGTGCACATCCCGAGCAACGGCAGGCTCAAGGGGACCGAGTATGTCGACGCGGCCCTGCGACCCCTGCATGACGCCGGCCTCATCGAATACCGCAGCCTGCGCGCGCTGACTCACGAGGAGGTGCGCGCGGAGTACGAAGAGGCGGACGTAGTCGTCGACCAGCTCGTCCTGGGCCTCTACGGCGTCGCCGCCATCGAGGCGATGGCCGCCGGCCGGTATGTCGTAGCCTACCTAGGGGACGTCGTCCGGGAGCGCGTCCGGCAGGCGAGCGGGCTTCAGGTGCCGATCGCCGAAGCCGACCCCGACACTCTCGCTGATGTCATCGCAACCGTGCTCGCGGATCGTGAGGCGGCGCGGGCCTTCGCCGCGGGCGGGCCGGCCTACGTGCGCCGCGTGCACGACGGTCGCTTCTCCGCGCGGGTGCTGACCGCGCTGACCGGCGGGGAGCTGCGCCAGCTAGACGACCCGCTCGAAACCGCCTCGCCCGCCGACCCC
>JAUNUZ010000048.1:0-1880 GCA_030537915.1 Micrococcales bacterium | reverse complement strand
TGGACCGGCCGAACCCGAGGAGTCGGCCGAGATCGCGGACACCGGGCTGTCCACGGTGTCGCCAGCCCGAGTCGTGCCGCGGCTCGCGCAGCGACCGGTACCGCGGGCGGACGCGACGCGCCGGGTGTTCGTCGGCCCGGGCAACTTCGCCGGTCAGGGCGATGCTTGGGCGCGAGCGATGACCCGCCACGGCGCGGACACCTCTGCGGTGAGCATGTGCGCCGACAACCCGCACTTTCGCTTCACCGCCGACTACGTCGTCGACCCGGCGCGGCTGAGGCTCGGCCGGTGGTGTGCGGCCCAGGAGGACTACCTGCAGGAGTTCTTCACGCACGTCCTCGCCGAATCCATGCGCCCGGTCACGGGCCGACGGCACGGTCGGCACGGCGACGCCGAGATCCCGCAGCTGCAAGCGGGCGGGCTCTCGGTCGCGCTCATCGCGCACGGGTCGGACATCCGCCTGCCAAGCGCGCACCTCAAGCTGGCCGGCACGACGTCTCCTTTCCACACCGAGGACGCCCGGGCGTTGGCGATCCGGGAGGCCAACGCCGCCCGCAATCTGCAGGCCTTCGAGGCGTTCGCGGGGCCACGCTTCGTCTCGACCCCCGACCTGCTCGACTACCTGCCGGACGGGACGTGGTGCCCGGTCGTCGTCGACGGCACGCGCTGGGAGCGGCGACGCCCGCTCTTCTCGGGGGGAGTCCCGGTCGTCGCGCACGCGCCGAGCAACGCCAAGCTCAAGGGCAGCGATCGGATCGACCCGTCGCTGCGCGCGCTGGACGCCGAGGGGGTCGTGCGTTACGTGCGCGTCGAAGACATCGACCCCAGTCAGATGCCGGCCCTCTACGGATTCGCGGATATCGTCCTAGACCAGTTCGCGCTCGGCGGCTATGGCGTCGCAGCCTGCGAGGCGATGGCCTCGGGATGCGTCGTCGTCGGGCACGTGCCACCGCGGGTGCGAGCGCGGGTCCTGCAGATGACCGGGTTGGAATTGCCCATCGTCGAGGCCGCCGCCCCTGCGGTCGCCGACGTCGTTCGCGCTCTGGTGACCGGTCGCGAGGGGCGCGAGAGGGCTCGTGTCGCCGCTGCCGATGGCCGCCGCTTCGCCGAGCAGGTCCACGACGGTCGAGCCTCGGCGCGTGCGCTGGCCGAATGGCTCGCCTGAGCCAGGCGGCGGGTTCGCCCTGGGCAGCGATCTTCGGTCTATGTAGCATCGCGACGCTACATTGCATAGGAAAGTTCAGTCTTGGGTTGCGGTGGGGGAGGGGGTGTCCTGTTGATGGAGACGGGCGATGATTCGGCTGGCGGCCGCAACCGTCGAGACGGTATCTGCTTCGGGATAACGCCGGGCCAACGCCCAGGCGGCGCGCTGCGAGCGCAGATCGACAGGCGCGACGACATCGGCCGCGCGGACCACTTGCGCCGCGTCGCGCGAGCGCAGCACCGCGGCGGCGAACCTCGCGGACAGCCCCTCGTTGGCGACCTTGTCGGCATTCCCGCCGACCTGGCGTAGCCGAGCGGGGGCGATCCCGGCCTGCGCCGCCCGCGCCGTCGCGGCGATCGCGGCGCGGCGGGTGCGGCGCCACGCTGAGCGCCGCAGCCGCTCGACGTGCGCCCAGGCGCCGTCCGTGCCTGCCGGGCCCAGGACGTCGTGACTGCGCAGCGGCAAGGGCTCGGCCGGCAGTTGCCACGACAGCAGCCGCAGCTCATCGCGTGGAAGCATGCCCAGCTCCTCGCGCCAGCGCTGCACCGTCGCCGCGCGGACGCCTCGCCCGGTGTCGAGCAGGACGACACGCGCTGGGCGGCTGGGGGAGTCGGCCGGTGCGCCGGCGTCCCCAGCCGAGACGAGCCCGGCCGTCGGCGCCTGCTCACCCGGAGCC
>JAUNUZ010000047.1 GCA_030537915.1 Micrococcales bacterium | reverse complement strand
GTAGGAGGCGTGCACCGAGCCTGCTACGAGACCTTCGACGTGAGGTTGACCGTCATGGTCGTGCCAACCCCAGGCGCGCGTCGCGTCGCCAGCGTTGTCGTCCACGTGGACTCGGGTGCGATGGAACTCGTGCCCTGCGACGCGGGTCCCCTCCGGACCCAGGACGCTGTCGCTGAGGGCGACGGCGTGGCGATAACCGAGGACGAGCCGCGGGTGCATCTGCGCGGAGGCCGGCAGAACGTCGCACATGGGCGCTCCGTCGAGATCACGGCAGAGATAGAGCAGACCGGCGCATTCGGCGACGATAGGTCCACCCTCGTCGGCGAAGCTCGCGATGGCTGCGCGCAGCGATCGGTTCGCGGCGAGCGCGGCGGCGTGGATCTCGGGGAAGCCGCCGCCGATGACGACCGCCGCGGTCTCGGGGGGCAGCGCCGGGTCCCGGAGTGGATCGAAGGTCGCAACGCGTGCCCCGGCGGCCTCAAGGAGCTCCGGAGTCTCGGCGTATCCGAACGTGAACGCCTCGCCCGCCGCCACGGCGACGACCGGACGCGATCCGCGAGCAGCGCCCTGCACGCCACCGGCGCCGGTGACCGACCACGGGTCCCACGGGTCGGCGTAGAGGTCGGGTGCTCGCCCTGCGATCGCCAGGATGAGGTCGAGGTCGAGGTAATCGCGGGCCATCCGGCTCAGCGCCTCGACCGCGCGGAGGGCCTCGGGGCGCCGCTCCGCTGCCGGGATGAGACCCAGATGGCGACTCGGAACGACGACATCGGGCAGCCGCGGGATAGCCCCGACCACCGGGACGCCGGTGGCCGCGACTCCCGCGCGCGCCTCGGCCTCATGGCGTGGCGAAGCGACGTTGTTCAGAATCACTCCCGCGACGCGCACGCCCGGCTCGAAGGTGGCGAACCCGTGGACGACCGCGGCGACGCTTCGGGAGGCCGCGGCGCAGTTGACCGTGAGCAGCACGGGTGTCTGAGTCAATGTGGCGACGTGCGCGCTGGAGGCGAAGCCCTCCGAGCCCAGGGCGCCGTCGAAGAGCCCCATGACCCCCTCGATAACGGCGATATCGGCCGCTCGCGGCGTCCGCGCACCGTGCAGGAGCAGCGGGACGAGTAGCTCCTCCCCGACGAGGTGGGCGTCAAGGTTACGACCCGGACGCCCGGCGGCCTGGGTGTGATAACCGGGGTCGATGTAGTCGGGGCCGACCTTGTGCGGCGAAACGTGCTGGCCCCGCTCACGCAGGGCGGCCATGAGCCCGGTGGCGATCATCGTCTTGCCGCTGCCGGACGCCGGGGCGGCGATGAGAACTCGGGGCAGCCGGTGCGCGCTCACCATTGGATCACCATTCAATGCCCCGCTGCCCCTTCTGGCCGGTGTCCATCGGGTGCTTGAGCTTGGTCATCTCGGTGACGAGCGTCGCGACCTCGAGCAGGCGAGGGTCGGCGTCGCGACCGGTGACGATGACGTGTTGCCGTCCGGGGCGATCCAGCAGCGTCTGGCACACTTCGTCGACGTCGACCCATCCCCACTTCATGGGGTAGGTGAATTCATCGAGGACGTAGAGGTCATGGCGCGCAGTGGCCAGGCGCCGCTGGATCTCACGCCAGCCCTCAAGGGCGTCGGCGGCATGGCGCTCCTGGGTGTCCTCACCGCTGCTCGTGCGGGTCCAGCTCCAACCAGAGCCCATTTTGTGCCAATCCACGGCGCCGCCCTCGCCGGTCTGCTCATGCAGCTCACCGAGGCGCCGGAAGACCTCTTCCTCGCCGACCTTCCATTTCGCGGACTTGACGAACTGGAAGACCCCGATGTCGAAGCGCTGATTCCAACCGCGCAGCGCCATGCCGAAGGCGGCAGTCGACTTGCCCTTGCCCGGCCCGGTGTGGACGGCGGTGATCGGCCGGTTGCGCCGCTGGCGCGTCGTCAGACCGTCGTCGGGGACGATCTCGGGCTGGCCTTGCGGCATGACTGCCTGCCTTCCTCGACGGGTCCGCGCCCTCGAGAGCATGTGGACGGCCAGAGTGCCTGACTCCCCCGCCTCGCTCCGGGCGAGGCTGAATCGGGGTCACAGTGGCGGGACCGTGCCGGCTTCGCACCGGCTTCTTCTGTTCCGCCGTCCACGTTCGATGGATGGTGAGACGACCCGCGCGGGCCGTGGCGGCAGCCTATCGCGCGACGTCGACGTGCCGATGGGCGCGGTCACGCCAGGAGGCGTCACTGGTGCGCCCCAACTCTGCCGCTTGCGAAACCGACCTTCCGGCCGCCGTCAGACCGGCGCACTCTCCTCCGCGACGAGGAGTTCCGCGAGCCGCTTGCTCTCGTCGAACTCGACCGTGATCTCCTCCTGGGGCCGGAAGGTGAGCAGGCTCACGACCACGGCCACGAGCACGTTGCCGACAAAGCCCGGGACGATCTCGTACAGCTCGAAGACGCCACCGCTGGCTGTCCCCCACCACCCCACCAGCACCGCGCCCACGATCATCCCGGCGAGGGCTCCGGTCGCGGTGAGCTTGCGCCAGTAGAGGGAGAGCAGCACGGTCGGGCCGAAGGCGCCGCCGAAACCGGCCCACGCGAAGCTGACGAGCTCGAGGATGGAGCCACCCTTGTTCCACGCCATCGCGCACGCGACGAGTGACACCCCGAGCACCGCCAACCGCCCGAGCAACACGTAGCGCGAGTCTGCCTGAGGTGCGCGGCCAAGTGCCTTGTAGAGATCCTCGACGAGGGCCGACGCGGTGACCAGGAGCTGGCTGCTGATCGTGCTCATGACCGCAGCGAGCACCGCAGCCAGCATGAAGCCCGCGATGAGGGGGTGGAAGAGCAGCTGCCCCATGCGGATGTAGACCGTCTCGGGGTCCGTGATCGCCAGCTCGGGGTGCTGCACGAAGTACGCGATACCCACGAGTGAGGTGCCGATCGCACCCAGGACAGAGAAGAGCATCCAACCGATGCCGATGCGGCGGCCGGCCGTCGCCTCCTGCGCGTTGCGAAGCGCCATGAATCGCACGATGATGTGCGGTTGCCCGAAGTACCCCAGGCCCCAGGCCAACGAAGAGATGACGCCGATCGAGGTCGCACCCCGGATCATGTCGAGGCGGCCGGGGTCCACCTCCTGGATCGCCGCGGTGGCCGCTGGGAGACCGCCGACGGCGACGAGGCCGACGAGCGGCACCGCCACCAGGGCGCAGACCATCATCAGACCCTGCACGAAGTCGGTGTAGCTCACTGCGAGGAACCCACCGAAGAGCGTGTAGGCCACGGTGACGGCTACGACGACGAGCATCCCGGTGCGATAGTCCATCCCGAAGGAACTCTCGAAGAAGACACCGCCGGCCACCATGCCGGAGCTCACGTAGAAGGTAAAGAACACGAGGATGATGAGACCGGACGTGAGGCGAAGCAGCCGCGAGCGATCGTGCAGGCGGTTCTCCAGGAAGCTGGGCACGGTGATGGAGTTGTTGGCCACCTGCGTGTAGGCGCGCAGCCGTGGCGCAACGACCTTCCAGTTGAGCCAGGCACCGACGGTCAGCCCGACGGCGATCCACGCCGCGACGAGGCCCTCGGCGTAGACGGCTCCGGGCAGACCCATGAGCAGCCAACCAGACATGTCCGCCGCACCGGCCGACAGCGCGGCGACGGGTGGGGACAGGTCACGTCCGCCGAGCATGTAGTCGTCGAGATCCTTGGTGCGGTTGTAGGAATACCACCCGATGGCGAGCATGCCCAGCAGGTAGATCAGCATCGCGGCGATCTGCCACGCGGAGTCGCTCATGGGTCGAGCCTTTCGGGAACGAAACGGATTCCGCCGAAGCGTACTGCCTCCCGCAGGCCCCCGGCGCGCTCCCGGGTGCGATGGCGCCGTCACGAAGCGCCCCCGAAGATGGCTCAGCGGCTCCTGACACCTTGCCCCTGCGCCTTCAGGGGCAAGGTGTCAGGAGATCGCGCAGAACGGCGGCCTTGCTGCGCTCCGGCTCCCGCGAGTCGACCAGAAGTGTCACAGTGGCGTGCTCGCGAGCGATGCGTCGAAGGTCCGCCAGGGCCTCGCCGCATTCGAGCTCCTGGCGGTATCGGTGTTCGAATGCGTCGAAGCGGCTCGGGTCGCCCCGGAACCAGCGCCTTAGCTCCCCCGAGGCGCCGACCTCCTTGAGCCAGACGTCGTGGGCGACAGCCTCCCTGGTCAGGCCACGCGGCCACAGGCGGTCGACGAGCACGCGGTAGCCGTCGGCCTCGCACGGCGCGTCTCGGACGCTCTTGATGTGGATGGTCATGATCCTCCTGCGTCCCGGACGTAGACCCGAGTCGTGCGCGCCTACCGCATCGCGGAGCCGCCCATCCCGACAGTAGCTCCGCGTCGGGCCGGCTCAGGCGGCACCGGCCGACGGGCGCCTCGGCTGCCGCTGGGCTGTCGAGGGGAGGTCGACCTCGTCCAGTGGCAAGAGCCGGGCACCGAGCACCGCGGCGAGATCGCAGGCCAGGTGCAGGCGGACGCCCCGCGGGGACTCACAGTCCAGGACGACGCTGGTGACGCCCATCCCTTGGATGCGGGCCGCGGCGCTGCGCGAGCGAGCGAGCGCGTCGGGGCCGTGCGTGGCGCGGCCGTCGGTGAGCACGATGAGGAGCGGGCGGCGCATCGGGTCCTTGGCGCGCTCGCGGCGGATCAGGTCCCCGGCGACGGTGAGTCCCTCGGCGAGCGGCGTGCGGCCCCCGCTCGCTGCGGCATCCAGGCGGGTGCGGGCGACTTCCACGCTGCCGGTGGCCGGCAGCAGCACCTGGCCGGCCTCACGTGCGAATGTCACGACCGCCACCTTGTCGCGGCGCTGGTAGGCATCGACGAGCAGCGCGAGCACTGCGGTCTTGACCTGGGTCATCCGCCGCAGGGCGCCCATCGAGCCCGAGGCGTCGACACAGAAGACCACGAGATTGCCTTCCTTGCCCTCGCGCAAGCTGCGGCGTAGGTCGACCCCACGCAGGCGCAGCGCCTCGCCGTCGCGTCGACCCCGTTCGCGCTGCGCGGGGACGGCGGCCCTGATCGTGTCGGTGACTGCCACGCCTCTGCCCCGCGGGTCGGCGGGTTCGAGGGCCCGGACGTGCCGCCCCACCGTCGTCACGGCGCGCGAGCGCCGACCAGCGACGCCCTGGCCGACCCGGTCGAGGCGCAGGAGTCGCACGGCGAACGGATCGCGGGCGCGCTGGGGCTTTTGCGCCCCGGCGCCTGCGGCCGGACTGTCGCGCGGCGTCGCTTCACCTGGGTCACCACCAGAGCCCTCTGGCGACGCGCTCGGCGGTTCCGACCGGTCCGGCCCCGAGGCGCTGTCCTGTCGTGGCGGCGGCGATGAGTCAGGCGGATCGCCGGATGGTTGCTCCGCCGGCGGCGTCGCCTCGTCGCCGGGCTGCGGCTCTGGGTCTTCGGGCACCTCCTGCGGCTGGGGCGGCGGCTCGTCGCCGAGTACCTGACGCAGGATCTCCTCCAGCTCGGCCGCAGCCGACTGCGGGGTGTCGAACGGATTACGGCGGCGGCGATGCGGCAGCGCGAGTCGAGCGGCCACGCGGATGTCCTCATCACTCACCGTGCCCTGGCCCTGCCAGGCCGCGTGGGCAGCCGCGGTGCGCGCCGTGACGAGGTCGCCGCGCATGCCGTCGACATCGAAGGCGGCACAGATCCGGGCGATCTTGCCCCACGACTCCCGCGCTGCACCGACCGAGCCGACCGCCACCCGGGCGTCGGCGATCCGTTGGGCGAGTTCCCGCTCGGCGGCTCGGAAGCCGGCAGCGAACCCAGCGGGATCGTGCTCGAAATCCAGGCGGCGGGAGATGACCTCGACGCGCGTCTGCGGGTCGCGACTGGCGGCGACGTCGACGACGAGACCGAAGCGGTCCAGAAGCTGCGGGCGCAGATCGCCCTCCTCGGGGTTCATCGTCCCCACGAGCACGAAGCGCGCCGCATGCTCGACGGACACCCCCTCCCGCTCGACCCGGGCGCGCCCGGTGGCGGCCGCGTCGAGCAGACCGTCGACGAGGTGGTCGGGCAACAGGTTGACCTCATCGACGTAGAGGACTCCCCGGTTCGCTGCGGCCAGCAGCCCCGGCTCGAAGCTGACCCGTCCGCTGGAGAGCAGCGAGTCCAGGTGCAGCGAGCCGGCCACTCGGTCTTCGCTCGCGCCGACGGGCAGCTCCACCAGGGGCACCGGGCGGCGCGCCTGCCCTACCTCGTGTCGCTCCACGTCGGGGCAGTTGGGATCGGGCGCGCCTGGATCGCAGGCGAATCGACAGCCGGGAACGACCGCGATGTCGCCGAGCAAAGCGGCCAGGCCGCGGACGATCGTCGTCTTCGCGGTGCCCTTCTCGCCGCGCACGAGCACGCCGCCGATGTGCTCGCCGGCAGCGGCCAGGCACAGCGCGAGCCCCAGCGCGTCCATCCCCACGATCGCACTGAACGGAAACCCCGTCCCGCTCACTTGGCGTCCTCCAGATCGCCCTCGGTACGTCGAGCGCAGCGCCTCCAACGTCTCGGCCTCCGGCGCCTCCCACAACCCGCGATCGACGGCCTCGAGCAGCCGCTCGGCCATGCCGTGCAGCGCCCACGGGTTCGAGGTCGCGAGGAAGTCGCGGTTCGTCTGGTCGAGCACGTATTCGGCGGTGATCCGCTCGTACATCCAGTCGGCGATGACGTTCGTCGTGGCGTCGTAGCCGAAGAGGTAGTCGACGGTCGCAGCCATCTCGAAGGCGCCCTTGTAACCGTGGCGACGCATCGCCTCCATCCACTTGGGGTTGACGACCCGAGCGCGGAAGACGCGCGAGGTCTCTTCCAGCAGCGTGCGTGTCGCGACCGTCTGCGGCCGGGTCGAGTCGCCGAGGTAGGCCTCTGGAGAGGTGCCCGTGAGCGAGCGCACGGTCGCGACCATGCCCCCGTGGAACTGGAAGTAGTCGTCGGAGTCCGCGATGTCGTGCTCGCGAGTGTCGATGTTCTTCGCGGCCACCCGGATGCGCTTGTAGGCCGATTCCATTGCGTCGCGAGCCGGTTCACCATCCAGGTCGCGACCGTAGGCGTAGCCGCCCCACGTCGCGTAGACCTCCGCGAGGTCGGCGTCGGTGCGCCAGTCGCGGCTGTCGATGAGTTCGAGCAGCCCGGCGCCGTAGGTACCCGGCCGGGAGCCGAAGATCCGCCGGGTCGCCTTCGCCGCGTCGATGCCGCTGGCCACGTCGGCACGCACGTGGGCCCGCACGAAATTGGCCTCGTCGGGCTCCTCCTGGTCGGCGGCCAGGCGCACCGCGTCGTCGAGCATCGCGACGGCGTGCGGGAAGGCGTCCCGGAAGAAGCCGCTGATCCGCAGCGTGACGTCGATGCGTGGCCGGCCCAGCTCGGCGGCGGCCACGAGTTCGAGCCCGGTGACACGGCGGGACGCCTCGTCCCACACCGGGCGCACCCCCAGCAGCGCGAGTGCCTCGCCGATGTCGTCACCGGCGGTGCGCATCGCACTGGTGCCCCACAGACTCAGCCCGACCGACGCCGGGACCTCGCCGTGGTCGCGCTCGTACCGCTCTACGAGCGAATCGGCCAGGGCGCAGCCGGTTTCGTAGGCCAACCGGCTCGGGATGGCGCGCGGGTCGACGGCGTAGAAGTTGCGTCCGGTCGGCAGCACATTGACGAGGCCGCGCAGGGGGGAGCCCGACGGACCGGCGGGAACGAACCCCCCGCCCAGCGCGTGCAGGGCGTTGTCGATCTCGCCACGGGTGCCCGACAGCCGCGGGACGACCTCGGCGACCGCGAACTCAAGGATCGCGCTGACCTGTTCGACGTTGGGGGCGACGTTGCCCGCAGCGAGTTCGCTGGACAACACGGATTCCACCACGCCGGCGATGGCCCAACGCTCCCAGCCCCGGGCCTCCATCTCCTCCACGAGCGCGCGCGCGACCGCCTCGACGTCATCGGTCTCGCGGCGGCTCTTCGCGCCTTCGTCGAGGCCGAGAGCCTCGCGCAGCCCGGGCAGCGTATTGGTGCCGCCCCACATCTGCCGCGCCTGCAGCATGGCCAGGACGAGCGCGACGCGCGGCTCGCCCACCGGCGCCTGACCCAGGATGTGCAGGCCACCACGGATCTGGACGTCCTTGATCTCGCAGAGCCAGCCATCCACGTGAAGCACGAGTTCGTCGAAGCTGCCCGCATCCGGAGCGGCGCCTGTCAACCCGAGGTCGTGGTCGAGCTTCGCTGCCTGCAGCAGGGTCCAGATCTGCTGCTGGATCGCCGGCGCCTTGCCCGGGTCCATGACCGAGACGATGCCGTATTCGTCGAGCAGCTGCTCAAGCCGGGCGATGTCACCGTAAGAGTCGGCGCGCGTCATCGGCGGCACGAGGTGGTCGACGAGCACCGCGTGCGCGCGTCGTTTGGCTTGCGTGCCCTCGCCGGGGTCGTTGACGAGGAAGGGGTAGACCAGGGGCAGGTTGCCGAGCACGGCGTCGGGTGCGCACGAGCCGCTCAGCGCGGCGCCCTTGCCGGGCAGCCACTCGAGGTTGCCGTGCTTGCCCATGTGCACCACCGCGTCCGCGCCGAAACCGCCGTCGTCCTGGCGGGCCTGCAGCCAGCGGTAGATGCCCAGGTAATGGTGGGTCGGAGCGAGGTCGGGGTCGTGGTAGATCGCGATGGGGTTCTCGCCGAACCCGCGTGGGGGCTGAACGAAGAGCACGAGGTTGCCGAACGTGAGGCCCGCGTAGACGAGGTCGCGTTCGCCGCGGGACTCATCGAGGTAGAGCTCACCGGGCGCCTGTCCCCACTGACTCTCGATCTTGGCGCGCAGCGTCGGGTCGACGTCCTGCAGCCACCGCGCGTAGTCGCTCGCGGGAACCCGCAGCGGGTTGCTGGCGAGTTCGTCCGCGGTGAGCCAGGCCTGGTCGTAACCGCCGCGGGCGATGATCGCGGCGATGAGTTCGTCACCGTTTCCCGATTCGAGACCGGGCAGTGCGTCGGGGCCGGTGAGCGGGCCGACGTCGTAGCCCGCGTCGTGCATCGCCCTGATGAGCTCCAGCGTCGAGGCCGGGGTGTCAAGGCCCACGGCGTTGCCGATGCGGGCGTGCTTGGTCGGGTAGGCCGACAGCACGAGGCCGATGCGCCGCTGCCCGACCGGCACGTGCCGCAGTCGGGCGTGGGCGACGGCGATGCCCGCGGCCCGCGCGCAGCGATCCGGGTCGGGAACGTAGGCGGGCAGCCCGTCTTGGTCGATCTCCTTGAAGGAGAAGGGAACCGAGATGATCCTCCCATCGAACTCGGGCACGGCGATCTGCGTCGCGGCGTCGAGTGGGCTGACACCGTCACCGTTGGCCTCCCACTCGGCGCGGGAGCTCGTCAGCGCGAAGGCTTGGATGATCGGCACGTCGAGATCACCGAGTGCCCCGGCGTCCCAGGCGTCGTCCTGACCACCCGCCTGCGCGGCCGCCGGTGTCGTGCCGCCGGCCGCGAGAACGGTCGTGACAACGGCATGGGCCTCACGCAGCGTCTCTAGCAGCTCAGGCTCGGGGGCGCGCAGGGACGCGACGTACAGCGGCATCGCGCGTCCGCCGGCAGCCTCGACCGCATCGGCGAGCGTATGCACGAAGGCGGTATTGCCGCTCATCTGGTGCGCGCGGTAGTAGAGGATCGCGACCGTCGGGAGCTCACCGTCGGTCGGCCGCTGCCAGGCGCGGCAGGAGGACTCGCCGCATGCGCTGCGCGGTCGGCCACCGACGCCGCAGGCTCCGGTGCAGCCGAGCGAACCCCACGCCGGCGCGCTCGCGGGCGGGTCGAACCCGTGCCCGGTGAGGAGCACGGTGTCGGAGAGGAAGGCTGCGAGGCCGGCGACATTGTCGGCGCCGCCGTGTGCGAGGTAGGCGTGCGCCTGGGCGGCGATGCCGGCGGGCACGGTGGAGGCGCTCATGAGCTCGGCGTCGGGAGCCTGCTCACCGGTGAGGACGACCACCGGACGGGTTTGCCCGGAGGCGAGCAGCAGGTCGAGCCCCTCCTCCCAGGCGCGGCGCCCGCCGAGCAGCCGCACGACGACGAGGTCCGTGCCCTCGAGTAGCTCGGGCAGGTCCGCTACCGCCAATCGAGCCGGGTTGGCGTAGCGCCATTGCACGGGGCCGAGCCGGTCGGCAGCGGCCGCGCGGGCCGAGAGCAGATCGGTGTCTGAGGTGGACAGGAGCAGGAACACGATGGGCGCGCCTCTCTCGGGGTCCGCGCCCCGGGATGGGTGGGACGGCCCAGAGTTCCTGGCTGCCCGGGGCTCGGGTGCCCGCGGCGCATCGGCTACAGCACTGCGCCGAGCGGGGGAACTCGAGGGCCGAGATGACAGTGGCGGGACCGCGCCGGACTCGCACCGGCTTCCTCTGACGTGGCCGTCTCGATCAACGGGCG
>JAUNUZ010000046.1 GCA_030537915.1 Micrococcales bacterium | reverse complement strand
GAGGGGGGCGAGCTCAACGAGGGTGGTTACGCCATCCCAGCCCCGACGCCCCGGACCCCGACCCCGGGCGTCATCGGCACGACGACGTTCCGCGCACCCTTCACACCGGTCGCCTTCGCGGCCCTGGCCGGTCGCGCCCGCGGCGAGCTCTACGAACCGGCCCGCACCAGCGCGGTGCACCCATGGCACGTAGCACACGGCGCCCTCTTCGAGGACGTAGGTCAGTGGAAGCGGCCGTGGTACTACCCGCAAAACGGGGAGGACATGGACGCGGCCGTCGCCCGCGAGTGCCGGGCCGCCCGCGAGGGCGTCGCCTACATGGACGCAACGACGCTGGGCAAGATCGAGATTCGCGGCGCGGATGCTGGTGTCTTCCTTAATCGGATGTATACGAACGCCTGGCTCAAGCTGCCCATCGGCAAGGGCCGCTACGGGGTCATGTGTACCCCGGACGGCATGGTCTTCGACGACGGCGTAACCCTGCGGTTGGCCGACGACCGCTATTTCATGACGACGACGACCGGTGGTGCCGCGCGAGTCCTCGACTGGCTCGAGGAGTGGTCGCAGACCGAGTGGCCCGAGCTCGACGTCGTCTTTACCTCAGCGACCGAACAGTGGACGACAATCGCCGTCGTCGGGCCGAAGTCGCGTGACGTCGTCGCAGCGATGGCCCCGGATTTGAACGTGAGTAAGGAGGCCTTCGAGTTCATGGGTTTCCGGCACACCACGCTGGCCAGCGGCATCCCCACGCGCATTTGCCGGATCACGTTCTCCGGTGAGCTCGCTTTCGAGATCAACGTGCCGACTTGGTTCGGCCTAGCGGTCTGGGAAGACGTCACGGCCGCCGGCGAGCCCTACGGCATCACCCCTTACGGCACGGAGACGATGCACGTCCTGCGTGCCGAGAAGGCCTACCCGATCGTCGGGCAAGACACCGATGGCACGGTGACTCCGCAAGACCTCGGCATGGAATGGATTGTCTCCAAGACCAAGGACTTCGTCGGCAAGCGTTCCCACGCCCGGGCCGGACATAGCGAGGAGGGGCGCAAACAACTCGTCAGCGTTCTGCCGGTGGACCGATCGCTACGTCTGCCCGAGGGCACCCAGATCATCGAACCCGACGCCCTCGGCGACTACGACGGAACAGGACTGCCCGCGGCCCGGATCCCCATGCTCGGGCACGTGACATCGAGCTATCACAGCCAGGCGCTCGGGCGCAGCTTTGGCCTCGCCCTCGTCCGGGACGGCCGCGACCGGGTCGGAACCCGGATGCTCGCGTCCTTCCGGGGACAGTTCGCGGAGGTCGACGTGGCCGCCGCGGTGCTCTACGACATGGAAGGAAGCAAGCGCGATGGCTGACACGAGCACGGGCAACGCCACGATCCTGAGCCGCCGACGCAGTCCAGCAGCGGACCTGACTGACGAGATGGCGGCCGGCAGTTCCCCGGAGCTGAGCCTGCGGGAGGTTCCTTTCCTTGCCCAGATCGGCCTGCGCGCCGCGCCGGGCAGTGACTCGGCCCGCGCCCTGGAGGGTGTCCTGGGACTGGCGCTGCCAGCCGCGTCCGGCGAGATCACCGGCAGCGGCGATCGGCACGTCCTGTGGCTCGGCCCCGACGAGTTCCTGCTCATCGCGCCCGACGAGGCCGACGGTGGGCCCGTCCCGCAGGCCTTGGCCGACGAACTGGCTGCCGCCCTGGAGGGGTTGCCCGGCCAAGTCGTCGATCTGTCCGCGAACCGAACCACCTTGGAGCTACGCGGCGCATCCGCGCAGCACGTCCTGGACAAGAGCTGCCGGCTCGACCTCCACCCGCGGGCATTCGCGATCGGGACCGCCAAGGTCGCTCTGCTGGAGACGACCAGCGTCATTCTGTGGCGTATCGAGGACGAGGCGTGGCGCATCCTGCCGCGGGCCTCCTTTTCCCCCCATGTAGGCCGCTGGCTGCTGGACGGCATGCGAGAGTTCGTGTCATGAGCCTCTCTGTCCTCGATCTCTTCTCCGTCGGAATCGGGCCGTCGTCCTCGCACACCGTGGGTCCGATGCGGGCCGCCTTGAGATTCGCCACCGAGCTGCGCCGCGACGGCCTCTTGGAGTCCGTTGCCCGAGTCGAGACCGGGCTCTACGGCTCGCTCGGGGCAACCGGTCGCGGGCACGGGTCGGATCGGGCGGTGCTGCTCGGTCTGGAGGGTGCTGAACCCGAGACCGTGGATATTGAGCACGCCTACGGCCGCGTAGACGCGATCCGCGAGCAGGGCACGCTGCTGCTCGCCGGTGATCACGCTATCGACTTCAACGTCGATACCGACCTCATCCTCTACCGACGTGAGAGCCTGCCCGGGCACCCCAACGGCATGCGGTTCTCGGCGTACGCCAGCGACGGCACGGTGCTGCGGATGCGCGAGTACTACTCCGTCGGGGGCGGTTTCGTTGTCGACGCGGACGCGGTCAAGGCGGATGCTCTGGTGGTCGAGGAGTCCCCGTTGCCGGCCCCTTTCACGACCTCGGATGAGCTGATGGAGGCGTGCCGCATCTCGGGTCGCTCCATCGCCGAGCTCATGATGGCCAACGAGGACGTTGTGCGCCCACGCGAAGAGACTCGGGCCGCACTCCTGCATATCTGGGATGTCATGCAGGAGTGCGTCGACAACGGTTGCAATCGCACCGAGGAGCTGCTGCCCGGCGGCTTGCAGGTGCGCCGCCGTGCCCCCGCGCTAAGACGCTCGCTGCGTGAGCACGAGGAGGCCATGGAGCGTCTGAGCACCAACGTCCGCGACCCGCTGTGGGCCATGGAGTGGGTCAACCTCTACGCGCTGGCCGTCAACGAGGAGAACGCTTCCGGCGGCCGCGTCGTCACGGCACCGACAAACGGTGCGGCCGGGATCGTCCCGGCTGTCCTGCACTTCTACACCCGTTTCGTCGACGGTGCCGATGACGACGGCGTCATCGACTTCATGCTGACCGCGGCCGCCGTGGGCATCCTCTTCAAGCTGGGCGCCTCGATCTCGGGTGCCGAGGTCGGCTGCCAGGGTGAGGTGGGCTCGGCCTGTTCGATGGCCGCGGCAGGCCTGTGCGCGGTGCTCGGCGGTACGCCGCAACAGATCGAGAACGCCGCCGAGATCGGTATCGAGCACAACCTCGGCCTCACCTGCGACCCGGTCGGCGGGCTCGTGCAGGTCCCCTGCATCGAGCGGAACGCGATTGCGTCGATGAAGGCGATCAATGCGGCACGGCTGGCGATGCAGGGCGACGGCAACCACCGCGTCACCCTCGACCAAGCGATCCGCACGATGCGTCAGACCGGGGCCGACATGAAGTCCAAGTACAAGGAGACCTCGCGCGGCGGTCTGGCCGTCAACGTCATCGAGTGTTGCTGGCTGACGTCGTGACGAAGAACCAGGCCCAGGGAATCCGAGAACCGCTTCGACCTCCCGACACCCCAAGGGGGCAGGAATGACTGCGCCGAGCGCATCCGACTATGTCCTGACGATCGATGGCCCGCAACGACCGGGTATCGTTCACGCGATCACCGGCTTTCTGCTCCAGCAGTCCGGCGACATCCTGGAACTCAAGCAGTACGACGATGTGCGCTCCGGGCACTATTTCTCTCGAATCCACTTCGCTATAGGCACCGATCGTGAAGTAGGCCCCGGCGAGCAGGCCCTCAGAGCTGAGCTCGAGCCCCTGGTGGAGCACTGGGGTTTGCGGATGCGGCTGCGGCCGGGATCGCAGAAACAGCGCGTGCTCATCATGGTCTCCAAGTTTGAGCACTGCCTCGCCGATCTGCTCTTCCGCACGCGCATGGGCGAGCTGCCGATCGACATCGCCGCCGTCGTCTCGAATCACCCGACCCACCGCTCGCTCTCGGAGTGGCATCAGATCCCGTTCTTTCACGTGCCGGTCACCGCCGAGACCAAGCCGGAGGCCGAGGCGCGCCTCCTTGAGCTCGTCGACCGCTTCGAGATCGACTTCGTCGTGCTCGCGCGATACATGCAGATCCTGTCTGATGATCTTTCCCGCGCACTGACGGGCCGCGCTATCAACATCCACCACTCGTTCCTGCCAAGCTTCAAAGGCGCGAAGCCCTACCATCAGGCTTACGATCGGGGCGTGAAGACCGTGGGTGCCACGGCGCACTACGTCAACAGCGAACTCGACGAGGGCCCGATCATCTCTCAACAGGTGCAGACGGTCGACCACGCCTTCAGTCCCGACGACCTCATCGCTGCCGGACGCGACACCGAGTGCAAGGCCCTCTCGAACGCTGTGAAGTGGCACGCCGAGGATCGGGTCATCCTGCACGGCAGCCGCACCATCGTCCTGCGCTGAACCGCCCTAGCCCGGCGGCAATTCCCCTCTCCCCGGTCAGACCCGTTCAGACCCGGACATGCCGGGTCAGCGCCGTCCACGACGCGAGCGCGGTCAGTACGAGGGCCACGCCCGCAAGGATCGGTGAGACGGCCATGACGTCCGCGGAACCCACCCACGCGAAGTCGCGGAAGCGGTCGGCCAGCGAGCTGACCCCGTAGCGAGTCAGCGCCCACAGTGCCCCGATCGCCAGCCCCGTGCCCAAAGCAGCGGCCAGCATCGTCTCGATGATGAACGGCAGCCGGATCGCCGCCTTTGACGCACCGACGATGCGTTTGATGCCCGTCTCGCGGCGACGGCTCCACGCCACCTGCCGGATAGTGGTCGACACGAGCAGCACTGAGCAGAGCAGCATGAGCCCGGCGAGCGCCCAGGCGGCCCGCTTGAGCAGGTCCAGGGCGTTGAAGAGGGGGTCGAGGACCTCCCGGACGTCCTTCACGGTCGCCACTCCCGGCTGGTTCGTGAAGGCGTCGCGTACGACGCGGTAGTCCTCGGGATTGGACAGCTTGACCCGGAAAGCTGCGGGGATCGCCTCCTTGGGTGTCTCAGCGAAGGTCGGGTTGTTCTTGAACTGCTCGCGGAATCGCGCGTACGCGTCGTCCTGGGACTCGAACTGGTGGTCGGCGATTGTGGGCTTCATCGAGTCCAAGAGGATCGCGATGTCGTCCCGCTGCGTCGGCGTGAAGGCCCCCTGTGCGCACGCGGGTTCGTTGGACTTCGCCGTGCACAAGAAAATCGACACCTCGACCTTGTCATACCAATAGCCCTTCGCCGCCTCGACCTGGCGCCCCGCGAGTAGGCCGATGCCGAGGAAGAAGAGGGAGACCATCGTGACAATCGTGATCGAGGTTGCCATCGATAGGCTGCGGCGCAGCCCGGTGCCGACCTCGGCGAGAAGGAAAGCGGGGCGGATCACCGACCGACCTCCGTCGCCGTGGCAGCGCCCGCCGCCCGGGCCGCTTGCGGCTCCGGCTGCGCGGAGTCACGGCGCGGTATGAGCGCACGGGCGGCCGTAGCCTGACGCTGAGCGCCCTGATGCGCGGCTCCCCCGTCGAGCCCTGGCTGCGCTCCGAGTCGGGATGTCGACTCCACGGGTTGTGCATCGCCGGGCGAGGCGTTCACGGACTCCGCGGTGGCGGTCGGCGGTTCGGCGGACGTTGAGTGGGCGACTGCGGGATCAACTTGCGGTCGGGGCGCGAAGTAGGCGCCGTCAGCCTCGTCGCGCACTACGCGACCCGCATCGAGTTCGATGACCCGGCGGCGCAGCTCGTTAACGATCGAGTCGTCGTGGGTGGCCATAAGGACTGTGGTGCCCGACTCGTTGATGCGGCCGAGCAACCGCACGATCTCCCGACTCGTGCCAGGGTCGAGGTTGCCGGTGGGCTCGTCAGCGAGCAAGAGACGCGGCTTCTTGACGACGGCGCGGGCGATCGCGACCCGCTGCTGCTCACCGCCGGACAGCTCATGCGGCAGGCGACGGGACATGGCGCTCAGGCCGACGAGTTCGAGCGTCGCCGGGACCACCTCGCGCACCTGCTTGGGTCGCGTCCCAAGGACGTGCATGACGTAGGCGACGTTGTCGTAGATGGTCTTGTCGGGCAGTAGTCGAAAGTCCTGGAAGACGACCCCCAGGTCACGCCGCAGGCGCGGGATCTCGCGGCGCCGAATACGGGATAGATCCCGGCCTGCGACCTGGATGCGGCCGCTGGTCACGCGCTCCTCGCGCAGCAGCAGGCGGATGACGGTGGACTTACCGGACCCGGACGCACCCACGAGGTAGGCGAACTGCCCCTGCGGAATGTTCAGGTCGACGCCGTCGAGTGCCGGCCGCGCGGTGCGCGGGTAGGCCTTCACGACGTTCTCGAAACGGATCATCACGGTCTTTCCTGGTGCGCTAACAGAATCCAACGGCCGCCCGCCCCCGACGGATTCGACCGGCGCCGCGATACCGCCGCGACGTCATCCCCCCTCAGAAGGGTACGTCGTAGCCGGCAGCGGCTCTGTAGGCACGCGCGCCGAGTGCCTACCGGTATCTCGGGCCACGCGCGCGTGACCTAGGTCCTCTGGTCCCGGGCCTTGATGCTGCAAAGCTGTAGCAATGAGCCAACCCCGACAGATCGGCGTGACCGAACTGGCACTTCGCGATGCCCACCAGAGCCTCATGGCCACCCGGATGGCCCTTGAGGACATGGTGGATGCGTGCGCGGACATTGATGCCGCCGGTTACTGGAGCGTCGAGTGCTGGGGCGGCGCTACCTTCGATGCCTGCATCCGTTTCCTGAATGAGGACCCCTGGGAGCGACTGCGCACCTTTCGCAGACTTCTGCCCAACAGCCGACTGCAGATGTTGTTGCGCGGTCAGAACCTGCTCGGCTACCGCCACTACGGCGACGACGTGGTCGACCACTTCGTCGCCAAGGCCGCCGAGAACGGGATGGACGTCTTTCGCGTCTTCGACGCCCTGAACGACCCGCGCAACCTTGCGCACTCGATGGCTGCGGTCAAGCGCGCCGGGGCGCATGCCCAGGGCACGATCTGCTATACGACCTCCCCACTGCACACGGTCGAGGGCTACGTTCAGCTCGCCCGCGACCTCAAAGACATGGGCGCGGACTCACTTGCGCTGAAGGACATGGCGGCTCTGCTCAAGCCGCAGCCCGCCTACGACATCGTCAAGGCGATCAAGGACGAGATGCCGGACATGCAGGTCAATGTCCACTGCCACGCGACGACCGGGGTCACGCTCGTGTCGCTCATGAAGGCGATCGAGGGCGGCGCGGATGTCGTCGACACCGCGATCAGCTCGATGTCGCTCGGGCCGGGCCATAACCCGACGGAATCCCTGCAGGAGATGCTCGAGGGAACCGGCTACGTGGCCGACCTCGACAAGGCGCTGTTGAACAACATCAAGCAGCATTTCGCGAAGGTGCGGCCGCGTTACAGCCAGTTCATGTCCTCCTACACGGTGGATACCGACATCTTCGACAGCCAGATTCCCGGCGGCATGATCTCGAACATGGAGTCCCAGCTCAAGCAGCAGGGCGCCGGCGACAAGATGCGCGAAGTGCTCGAAGAGGTGCCGCGTGTCCGAGCGGACGCCGGCTTCCCGCCCCTGGTCACCCCAAGTAGCCAGATCGTCGGTACGCAGGCCGTGTTCAACGTGCTCATGGGTCGGTACAAGGTGCTCACAGCCGAGTTCGCCGACCTTATGCTGGGCTACTACGGCCTGACGATCGGCGAGATGAACCCTGAGGTCGTACAGAAGGCTAAGGCGCAGACCGGCAAGGAGCCGATCACCTGCCGCCCCGCCGACCTCATCGAGCCGGAGTGGGACGCGCTGGACGCTGCGGCCAAGCAGGTGAAGGGCTGCGACGGCAGCGACGAAGACATCCTCACCTACGCGATGTTCCCCAAGGTCGCGCCCGGCTTCTTCGAGGCTCGCCCGCAAGGCCCTAAGAACGTGGGCCAGGATCCGGCCGAGCTCGCCGCCGAGCAAGCCGCCGCAGCCGCGTCGGGCGCCGGCAGCGGCCCCCTGCGCACCCCGATCAATTACGAGATCACGATCAACGGCAAGAAGCACCGCGTTGCCGTCAAGCCGGCCTGAGGACACGAGGCGAATTCATGAGTGACACCAAGTCAGCTGGCGACCCGCGCACGGGTGGCCCCCGCACGATGACTGAGCGAATCGAGGAGCTACTCGAGCGCCGCGACACGGTGATGGCCGGTGGCGGAGAGGCCCGTCTGGAGAAGCAGCACGCTGCGGGCAAGCTCACCGCCCGTGAGCGGGTCGCCGCGCTCGTCGACCCGCTCAGCTTCGAAGAGTTCGGCATGCATGCGCAGCATCGGACGACCCTCTTCGGCATGGACGAGGCGGTCATGCCGGCCGACGGCGTCGTCACCGGCGCCGCGAACGTCCTCGGCCGTCCGATCCACCTGGCCAGCCAGGACTTCACGGTGGCCGGTGGCTCCGCGGGTGAGCGGCACTCGATCAAGGTTGCGGAATGCCTGCACTCGGCCCTGGAGAATGGCACCCCGTTCGTCTTCATCAACGATTCCGGGGGCGCGCGCGTCCAGGAGGGGATCGACTCCCTCTCGGGCTACGGCAAGGTGTTCTTCCAGAATGTCGCGCTCTCCGGTGTCGTGCCGCAGATCTCAATCGTCGCCGGGCCTTGCGCCGGCGGCGCGGCCTACTCCCCCGCGCTGACGGACTTCATCATCCAGACCCGCGCCTCGCGGATGTTCATCACGGGGCCAGAGGTCATCAAGTCGGTGACCGGCGAGGACGTCTCCGCAGAGGCGCTCGGCGGTCCGGACGCACACATGGCGCACTCGGGCAACACCCATTTCATCGCTGAGAACGACGAGCAGGCCATTCTCATCGCCCAGAAGCTACTCAGCTTCCTGCCGAGCAACAACACCGAGGAGGCGCCGCAACTCGAGGGCTTCGACGACGTCGAACGCGACACGGTGCTGGACTCGATCCTCCCGCAGGACCCCAAGAAGGCCTACGACGTGCGCGATGTCCTCGCGCGCCTCGTCGACGCCGGCGACTTCCTCGAGGTCCAGGCCGGGTTCGCGCCGAATCTCGTCATCGGTTTCGGACGGATCACCGGGCGCAGCGTCGGCATCGTCGCCAACAATCCGAAGGTGCTCTCGGGGATCCTTGACATCAACTCCTCGGACAAGGGCGCCCGTTTCATCCGCTTCTGCAACGCCTTCAACATCCCGCTCGTCACCCTGGTTGACGTTCCGGGCTTCCTCCCGGGCGTCGCGCAGGAATACGGCGGCATCATCCGCCACGGCGCCAAGATGCTTTTCGCCTACTCCGCGTCGACCGTCCCGAAGATCACGGTCGTGCTCCGCAAGGCCTACGGCGGCGCTTACCTGGCGATGTGCGGCAAGGACCTCGGGGCCGACCGGGTATTCGCCTGGCCGACCGCGGAGATCGCAGTCATGGGCGCCGAGGGCGCGGCGGGCGTCGTCTTCCGTAGGGAGATCGCCGACGCCGACGATCCCGTCACCAAGAAGACGGAGTTGGTGCAGCTCTACCGCGACGCCTTCTCCACGCCGTACGTCTCGGCCGCGCGCGGGCTCGTCGACGACATCGTGGAGCCTTCGGACACCCGTCGCAAGGTTGCCCGGGCCCTGGAGAATCTCCAGTCGAAGCGCGAGTTGCGGCCCCCCAAGAAGCATGGGCTGATTCCGCTGTGAGCCGCAACCCTGTCACTTCGAGTCCTGTGAGGATGGACCCCGTGAGTACGCGCCGAGGAAGTGCCCGATGACGCAGCCGACCGCGCCTGACGTGGCCGAGCTGTCCACGCAACTCGCGGCCCTGGTGACCCGCATCGAGACCCTCGAGGCCGAGTTGAGCGAGGTGCTCCGCGCGCAGGAGGGCGGGGTTCCCGACGAGGTCCTGCTCGCGATCTCCGCCGCCGTCGCGGGCTACCTCGGCAAGCGCGCGCGGGTACGCCAGGTACACCTGCGACGTGGTCCTGGGTGGTCCAGCCAGGGTCGAGCCTCCATACAGCAGTCTCACTATCCCACTCGTCCCGCTCGTCCCGCGCGAGAGAAGAACTGACATGAAGCTCAAAGTGACCGTCAACGGCAGTGTCTACGACGTCGACGTCGAGGTCGAAGAGGAACCCCGTCCCCCCCTGGGTGCCATCCTCGTGGGCAGCACGTCGTCGTACGGCGCCATCCCGACCGCGGCCAAGGCGCCCGCCGGCTCGTCCAACGTCCTGACCGCCACCATCGCGGGCACAGTCGTGAACGTACTCGTTGCCGAGGGCGACCAGGTCGAGGCCGGTGCCACCTTGCTCATCCTCGAGGCCATGAAGATGGAGACCGAGGTGACCGCGCCCGCGGACGGCACCGTCGCGGCGGTCGCCGTCGAATTGGGGCAGGCCGTGCAGAACGGCCAGGTTCTCATCGAGTGGGCTGCCTGACCCCATCGCGCGGCCAGGGAGCGGACTCCCCCGCAGGACCAGGGGCGCGCCTGCGGAAGGCTGCGGGGGTCGATGGCAGGGAACCTCGGCGAGAAGTGCACGCCCCGCTTGAGCGGGGCGACCCGAAGCGCCAGCCGCTAGTGCGAG
>JAUNUZ010000523.1 GCA_030537915.1 Micrococcales bacterium | reverse complement strand
CGCGCTGGCCAGGGCCCTCGCTCCCGAACCAGCTCTCGTGCTTCTCGACGAGCCGTTCTCCTCCCTCGACGCCGGCCTGCGCGAGGACACGGGACGGGCCGTGGCCCGCGCGCTGCAGGCTGGCGGCGCCACCGCAGTTCTGGTGACCCACGACCAACAAGAGGCCCTGTCGCTGGCCGACACGGTGGCCGTCATGGTCGAGGGCCGGTTCCTCCAGGTCTCCCACCCCGCCGACGTCTACCTGCATCCGGCCACCTCGACGATCGCCTCTTTCGTCGGGAACACGAACCTACTTCCGGCCGAGGCCGCGGGTGCGACTGCTCAAAGTGTCCTGGGCCAGGTTCGGCTGTCGAGCCCTCAGCACGGCCCGATCCGGATTTCGGTGCGCCCCGAGCAGGTGCTGATGACCCAGGACGAGAGCCCGGCCTCGCCCAATGCGGAGGTGCTCGCGCAAGTGCACGATGTCAGCTTCTACGGCCACGACGCCATCGTTCGGCTGCTGCCTCTTGGGCCGGCGGACGACAGGGCAGCCGTAAGCGACGGGCGGCACGTGAGCGTGCGTGTCTCCTCGGGCCCGGTTCCGCAGGTCGGGGCCACCGTCCGGCTACGGGTGGACGGGCCGGTTCGCAGCTTCGGCGAGGCGCCGCCCCATGAGTCTTGATCCCGGCCTGGGGCCGTCGAGCGACTCCGTGAACGAAGCGATTCCGGAGCAGGCGCATCTTCTAGTGCGGGGTGAGCCCCAAGACACGGCCCTGATCATCGACGTCCAGCACATCAGCTACGCCGAACTGGGCGCTCGAGTGGACGGACGGGCTGAGGAGTTGGGTGCGACGCGACGCCTGGTCTTCTTGGAAGTAAGCAACGACGTCGAGAGTGTCGTCACCTACCTGGCCTGCCTCCAGGCTGGGCACCCCGTGTTGCTGGCGGCGCCAGGGGATGCGGCCAAGCACCCCGATTTGTTCGAGAGGTACAGGCCCGACGTCGTACAGGCCAAAGGGGGTGCTTGGCGCGAGCTGTTCCCCGGCTCCCGCCACGACCTACACCCCGACCTCGCGGTGCTGTTGAGCACGTCGGGTTCTACTGGTTCCCCCCGTCTGGTGAGGCTCTCCCAGCGAAACCTGACCGAGAACGCGGCCAGCATCGCCGAGTACCTGCAGTTGAGACCCACCGACCGCGGTATCACGACGCTGCCGCTGAACTACTGCTACGGACTCTCGGTCCTCAACAGTCACCTCAGCGTCGGAGCCGCCGTCGTGCTGAGTGAGCTATCGGTGGCCGACGAGTGCTTTTGGACCCTCGTGGAGGAGACAGGGGTTATGGGGTTCGCCGGGGTGCCCTACACGTTCGAGCTGCTAGAAGCCTCAGGTTTCGCCGACCGGGAGATCGTTAGCCTGCGGTACCTCACTCAGGCCGGGGGTCGGATGGAGCCCAACCGCGTGCGGGCCTACGCCGAACTCGGCCAGCGTGGCGGGTGGGATCTCTACGTCATGTACGGGGCCACCGAAGCCACCGCCCGAATGGCCTACCT
>JAUNUZ010000522.1:463-1528 GCA_030537915.1 Micrococcales bacterium | reverse complement strand
GACCCTGACGGGTTCCGCGGCCTGGAGGTGAGTCGGTCGAGGGCTAGCTCGATCGGCTCCAGGTCAGGTGGGAACCCTGATACGAAAAGGTGCTCGCGAAGGCATCTCGGCCCCTGCCGACCGGGCGACCACGAACGAACTCGCTGGGGTTGCCGAACAAAGGACCGTCAACAGGCAGCGGGGCGGACACGACGAAGGCCGGGCCAGTGCCGGGTGCGTTGTTCAGCACGATGCTCTCCACGGTGATCCCTCCTTCGTCGTCTCGGCGCGTCGACGTCAGGTCGTCACGCTCGAATGGGCCTGTGAGCTGGTTGGACCAGGCTAAGCGGACGTCGCGCCGACGCGCAACGTATTTATTCAGGCGCGCCGGAAGGCGGAGAAAGGAGGGCGTCCTCGAAGGTCCCGGCGGCGACTTCGGACTCCGCCGTCTCGGGTGTGTCTGTCTGAGCTTGCGCTGTCGTCGGACTTAGCTGCGGCGTCGCGATCAGATCCGCCGGATCCGCCCCGCCGAGCACCGCGATGACTGCCAGCCCGTAGCGCTCGAGCTTGCGCGCGCCGACCCCCGAAATCGTCGCCAACTGCTGCAGATCGTGGGGCTCGCGCTCGGCGATGACGGTGAGGGTGGCATCGGTGAAAACGACATAGGCCGGCACGGACGCGGCGCGCGATTGAGCCAACCGCCACGCCTTGAGGCGCTCGAACGTCGCCTCGTCGTAGGTCGGGGCGCACCCGGTGCAGCGGCCGACCTTGCGCTGGGCCGCTGTCGTCAGCTCTCCCCCGCAGACGCGACAGCGGCGGGCAGGCTTGGGGCGCACCGCGCCCGGACGAGTGCCGCTGGCGCGTGTTCCTCGCGGGCCCCGGGCGCTCTCGGGGCGCACGGCCTGATCGCCGAGGATTGCGCCGGTGGATTCGAGGAAGCGGGACGGACGGCGCGTGGCCCGGCCGCCCGGGGCTCGCGCGCCGGCCCAGCTGAGCCTGAGGTGCCGTCGTGCGCGGGTCAGCCCGACGTAGAGGAGGCGTCGCTCCTCCTCGATCTCCGCTGGGCTCTCGGCCATGCTGATGGGC
>JAUNUZ010000522.1:0-453 GCA_030537915.1 Micrococcales bacterium | reverse complement strand
CAGCAAGCCGTCGCTGCAGCCCACGAGGAAGACGGCGTCCCACTCCAGCCCCTTGGCCGCGTGCAGGCTGGCCAGAGTCACGCCTTCAACCTTCGGCGCGTGCGAGGCCGCCGCCCGTTCCTGCAACTCGGCGACGAAACCGGGCAGCCGCGCCTCGGGCTGGATTCGGACCGATTCACGGGCGAGTGCGACGAGCGCCGACAACGCCTCCCATTGCTCACGTACCGCACCACGCCCGCTCGGCGGTGCGGGGGTCCAGCCGACCCCTCCCAACACATCGCCGACGAGCTCCTCGAGCGGACGGGACCCGTCGTCCGAGCGCGCCGCACCCCGCAGGAGCAGGACACCGCGACGAACCTCGGAGCGGGCGAAGAAGCGGTCGCCGCCGCGTACCAGATAGGGGACGTCGGCACCCCCGAGCGCCGACTCCAGGGCCTCGGACTGGCTGTTCGT
>JAUNUZ010000045.1 GCA_030537915.1 Micrococcales bacterium | reverse complement strand
CTTCGCAGGGTGGGCCGGGCGTCGGTCGAGGACAGGGCACCCTCGGCCGGCGCCCGCCGCGGCCGGTATCCTCGCGTTCGTGCCGCCCACGACTCCGCCGCCCAAGGCCCTGCGCGAACTGGTGCACCCCACGTGGGCCGAGGCGCTCGAACCGGTCTCGAACCGAGTGGCGGCTCTTGGTGAGTTCCTGCGCGAGGAGGTCGCCGCCGGCCGCGGCTACCTGCCCACCGGTTCGCACGTGCTGCGCGCGTTCCAACAGCCACTGCCCGACGTCCGTGTCCTCATCGTCGGCCAGGACCCCTATCCCACACCGGGCCACGCCGTCGGGCTGTCGTTCTCGGTCGCGCCGGACGTCACGCCGATCCCGCGTAGCCTGGTCAACATCTACCGCGAACTCAGCGACGATCTCGGCGTGAGTCCGCCGACTAGCGGAGACCTGTCGCCGTGGGCGGATCGTGGCGTGCTCCTGCTCAACCGAGTCCTCACAGTGCGCCCGGGAACCTCGGCCAGCCACCGCGGCCAGGGGTGGGAGACGGTCACGGAGTGCGCCATCGCCGCGCTCGCGCGCGCGGCCCGCGACGGCCAACCGATGGCGGCCATCCTGTGGGGGCGCGACGCGCGGAACCTGAGCCCCGCCCTCGCACCGGTGCCATGCGTCCAGAGCCCGCACCCGTCACCGCTGTCGGCGCACGCCGGATTCTTCGGATCGCGGCCCTTCTCCGGCGTCAACGCCTTCCTCGTGCAGCAGGGCGCCGAACCGATCGACTGGAGCCTGCCGTGAATTGGTCGCCGACCGCCAAGGCGTGGAACCGCTACGTCGCGATCGGCGACTCGCTCGCCGCGGGCACGTCTGCGGCCTACCGATGGTGATCAGGCGCGGGCGAGCTCCTCGCGCAGCGCGTCGGCAAAGCCTGCGATATCGGCGAGCGTCGTGTCGAAGGAGCACATCCACCGGACCTCCCCGCTCGCTTCGTCCCAGAGGTAGAAGGGGTAGCGGGCCTGCACTCGCGGCGTGACCTGCGCCGGGAGGATCGCAAAGACCGCGTTGGCCTCCGGCTCTCGCGTCAGGTGCACCCCGTCGATGCCGCGAACAGCGTTGGCCAGCGCCGTCGCCATCTCGTTCGCGTGACCTGCGGTCTCCCGCCACAGATCGTGCTCGAGCAGGGCGATGAGCTGCGCCGAGGCGAAGCGCATCTTGCTCGCGAGCTGAGCGTTGAGCTTGCGCACGAAGGGCGGCCGGCTCACCGCTTTGGGCTCGAGCACGAGTACGGCCTCGGCGCCGAGGCAGCCGTTCTTCGTGCCACCGAGCGAGACTACATCGACTCCGATGTCGCTTGTCAGTGCCCGCAGCGGCAGATCGAGAGCAGCGGCCGCATTGGCGAGTCGTGCCCCGTCCAGGTGCACGACCATTCCCTTGCCGTGCGCATGATCGACAAGGGCCGCGAGCTCCTTGACGGAGTAGACCGTGCCGAGCTCGGTACTCTGCGTCACCGATAACACGGTTGGTTGGGCATGATGCTCGTCGCCGTACCCCCACGCCACCGTGTCGATGAGGTCCGGCGTCAGTTTTCCGTCGGGGGTGTCGAGGGGCAGGAGCTTGATGCCCGCCATCTTCTCCGGCGCGCCGCACTCGTCGACGTTGATGTGGGCGCTGCGGGCGCATACGACGGCGTCCCATCGCTGGGTCATGAGGTCCAGCGCGACGACATTGGCCCCTGTTCCGTTGAAGACCGGGTAGACCTGGGAGTCCGCGCCGAACTGCGCGCGCAGGATCTCCCGCAGGTGCGCGGTGTAGGCGTCCCCGCCGTAGGCGATCTGGTGCCCCCCATTGGCGGCGGCGAGCGCCTCGAGGATGCGAGGGTGTACCCCGGAGTTGTTGTCGCTGGCGAAGCCTCGGAAATCCCGGTCGTGCAGAGGTGTGGCGGTCGGGGTGGCTAGGCGGCCGGTGGTGTCAGACACAGACGGGTCCCGTTCAGATCGGCGGCTGGAGATTCCCACAAGGTAACCAGGCTGCTCGCGAGCTCGTCCACATGGGTGTAACCCGCGAACTTGGCCTGCGGCTTGGCCTCCCGCATGGCGTCGGTCAGGAGTGCTTTGACCTGCACGATGACGGCCGCGGCGTCCGAATCGCGCCAGGAGTGGGCGACCGCCAGGGTCCACGCCTCCGACGCGGCCTTGGCAGTGGCGTAGGCAGCGTTCTTCGCCGTCGGGGCCTGGGCCTGCGGCGTCGAGACGATGGCCAGTCGGCCGCCCGCGTCGCGGATCGCGTCGTGGAAGGCGCGCGTCGTGTGTTGCAGCGTCACGATGAGCAGGTCGTGCAGCCAGCGCCAGTCCGCAAGGTCGGACTCAACGATCCCGGCGCCTCCGCGCCACCCGCCGACGAGGTGGAAGAGCCCATCGACGCGCCCGTGCTCGGTCACCAGGGCGTGCGCCCACTCCTGGACAGCGGGCTCGTCGAAGAGGTCGATGACGGCCGGGACGACGCGGCCCTGTCCAGACGCCGAGCCGGCGGTGTTGCCCGCCTTCAGGACGGGCGCGAGATTCTCGGCGGAGCGGCCGGCCGCGACGACGAGGGCGCCGGCCCGCGCCAACTGCTCCACGAGCGGCGGGCCGGCGGCACCGCTCGCTCCCGCGACGACGATCACGCGTCCGGTGAGGTCGGGCCGGGCCATCCCGGTCCGCCCCTGGCCTACGCCCTGGTCCGCGTTCACGCGTGCACCGGAGTGGGTTCCACCGGCGCGGTGCGTGCACGGGAGCCGTCGGTGACCCCGGTGATGCCCTTCGTCCCCTCTACGACCGGCGCGAGCTTCTTGCGCAGCGCCTCAAAGAAGACGTTGAGCGGGAACTCATCCGGTAGCACCAGGTCGACCAGGCCCTTGGGCGGCCCGTCGAGCGGCAGCGCGTCGGCTCCCTTGGCCCACACCGAGCGCGGGTGCGGGGCGACGTGGGACGAGACGAACTCATAGGTGGCAAGCCAGTGCCCGACCTTGCTCCGGTCGATGCCGCTGCGATAAAGCGTCTCGACCTCATCGCACAGGGCAACGACGGCCTCCGGCACCCGCCGCCAGTCAAAGGTGAGCCGGTTATCGGTCCATCGCAAGGCGTCGCGGGAGTGCAGGTACGCGAAGAGCAGCTGCCCGCCGAGCCCGTCGTAGTTGCGCACTCGATCCCCGGTGATCGCAAAGCGGAAGATCCGGTCGAAGACGATCGCGTACTGGACCGCCTTGGCGAACGGCTGCCCGCGGCCCTCCAGGATGACGGCCTGGCGGAAGGTGTTGAGGTCGCAGCGCAGCTCTTCCAGCGCGTAGAGCCAGAACGGCATCCGCTGCTTGATCATGAACGGATCGAAGGGCAGGTCACCGTGGCTGTGCGTGCGGTCGTGGATGAGGTCCCACATCGCGAAGACCGACTGCGCCAGCTCCTGGTGGCTCACCAGGCGCTCGGCATCCGGCGGCAGGTCGAGCTTGAGCAGGTGCGCCGCCGCCGCCGTCACGGTACGGAAGCGCGCCGCCTCCCGATCCGAGAAAATCGCGCCCCACGTGAACTGCGGCACCTCCCGCACCGCGACGGTCTCGGGGAACAGCACCGCTGAATTTGTGTCGTAGCCCGACGTGAAGTCGATGAAGTTGATCGACAAGAAGGCGTCGTTGTCGAAATCCCGCTCGATGTCAGCGAGCCAGTCCGGCCACAGGACAGAGCACAAGACCGCCTCGACATTGCGGTCTGGGTTGCCGTTCTGGGTGTACATCGGGAAGACGACCAGGTGCACGACCCCATCCGCGCGAGAGAGCTCGGGGCGGAACTTCATGAGGGAGTCCAGGAAGTCCGGCACTCCCAGGCCGCTGTCGGCCCAGCGCGCGAAGTCGATCTGCAGCGCGCTCAGATAGCCCTGGTCATGCGGAAAATCCGGTGCGAGCGCCGCGATCCCCGCGACGATTCGAGCCACGAGCTCGCGGGCCTGGTCGTGCGTCCTCGCGTCGGGGATCGAGCCGTCCTTGACCTGCATCGGACGGATGCCCTCAACGGCGGCCTTGAGGTCGAGCCAGCGCGGATCGGTCGCATAGTGCGCACCGGGCACCGGACCCGACCCCCCGGCCGGCGCGGCACCGCAGGCCCACGTCACGGCGTTGACCCACAGCGCCCGGTGGTCCAACTCTTCGATCGAGTCGTCGCCGAAGAGGTCGGAATCCGCGAAGACGACCACCCGACCGCGGCCGGCGCGCGCGGCTACCGCCAAAGGTGCGCTCGGCGGGAAGGCCTGCGGGCTCGTCCGTGCGAACACCTCGACGTCGCCGTCCGGTCCGCGGGACGTGCCCGACTCGCTGACGACGTCGATCGCACCGGCCCGATAGAAGCAGACCTGCCCGACCCCGGCCAGCAGACCCTGGCCCGCATGGCCACCGAGGTCGGCGAGCACCCACGCGGAGACACGATTATGCCGGTTCGTGCCGTCATGGCAGGTCACGCTCCGCACGTGCAGCCCGAAGCGGGCCAACAGGTCGTTGAGGTTATTGCCGTACTTGTCCTGATCGCATTCCGCGAGGACGACCAGACCCCCACCCGCTCGGACGAACGCCTCGACGGCATCGATCTCGTCCGCCGCCAGCAGCGGTAGCCCCGAGCCGGACGCGCGCTCCGAGCCGACGGCCGCCGGATGGGCGAGGACGAGGACGTCACCCGCACCCAGGCCCGCATCGCTCAGGGACCCCTGGGCGTGCGCGAGCACCTCGAAGCCCCGGTGCCGCAGCGCCGCGGCAGCCAAGGCGTAGCTCGCGTCGGCCGGCTGCGCGGGATTGATGCGGGCGGCCACCTCCTCATCGAGCGACCAAGCGTTGCTGTGCGATTCGTCGACGATGACGCGCGGGAAGACACTCACCGCGTCGGTGGGCGCAGCGGGCATGCCGGGCTCCTTCGGAGGCTGGTGATCGAACTTGTATGGACGATCTTTGCAGGCTAGCCCCGGGGTCGGCCACTGCGCGGCAGCTCCATGGAAACTTCTCCGGCGCCGGCTGCGATCTTGCCTGAGCTGTGCGTTCTCCGCGTCGCGGCGATCCGGCGGCTGCCTCAGGGCGTACGGCGCATCAGGATATCGGCCCCGAGCCAGAGCCTGGCCTTGAGTGCGTCGAGATCGCCGGCGCTGCCGACTCCGCGGCGCAGCAGGTCGATCTCCGAGCCGGGATATCCATAGGTCGACTGCAGGGTCCCGCCGGCGCCCGGCCGGGCCGCCAGGACGACGGGGATGCGCTCGGCCACGCGCTGCAGGGCTTCGACGAGGGACGACGGCACGTGGCCACCGCCAACCCCCTCAACGACAAGGCCGTCCGCGATGGCGGCGAGCGCCTCGACCTCCGGCGACAGGGTGCCCTGGGCGACCCGGAGGATGGGGATGACCGGCCAGCGGCTCGGGAGGACCCGATCGCCCGCGCAGGACCTACCCAGCAGATCGATGGTGGTGGTCCGCGCTGCGGGCACGAGGTCGATGCGGACGCGCCCCTCGATGACCCGCCCCAGCGGGCCGAGACCCGGCGAGGCGAATGCCCCCGTGGCGGACGTGTGGACCTTGCGAACCCAGCGCGCGGCGTGGATCTCGTCGGCCATGACGACCATCGCACCGAGGTTGCGGGCCGCCGGGTCGGCCGCAACGGTAGCCGCGGCGAGCAGGTTCGCCGGACCGTCAGCACCGGGCGTGTCCGGAGTGCGCATCGCCCCGGTCACGACGATCGGCTCCGGGCCGTCGTGCAGCACGTCCAGGAGGAACGCCGTCTCCTCGAGGGTGTCGGTGCCCTGCACAACGACGACCCCGGTGACGGGCTGGGCCCCTTCGTCATCCCCGTTGGGCTCCAGGGCGGCTCGGGAGGCGACCGCGACCTCCAGGACATCGAGGGGGGTGATCTCGCAGGACGCGATCTGCCGCACCGAGCGCGCCTCGATCCGTGCGACGCGCTGCAGGCCCGGGACGCTCGCGACGAGATCCGCGGCGCTCAGCGCGGGTACGGCCCCACCAGCGGGTCCGCCCTCCCCGCCGGAGGCCGCAGGTAGCGATGCGATCGTGCCACCGAGCGTGAGAATGAGGACCGTGGGTGCACCGCTGCTCATGGGCCTATCCTGCCCTTGCCACTCGCCCGCCGGGCCTGGCTGGGGCGCGTCAAGCGATCGCGATGCGTGCCGGACCGGGCACCGTGTGACCGATGACCGGTGACCCAGGGATCTCACCGATGACGAGCAGACCGCCGCTCGTTTGAGCGTCCGCGAGCAGGATCAACTCGTTCTCGGGTAGGTCCGTATCCAGGTGGGCTCGGACCCAGTCGAGGTTTCGGCGGCTACCGCCAGGCACATGGCCGTCCGCGAGCGACTCGCGGGCACGTGGCAGGACCGGGATCGCTGTGACATCGAGTGAAGCGCCGACGCCGGACGCCCGCAGCATCTTCCACAGGTGGCCCAGCAGCCCGAATCCGGTGACGTCTGTCGCTGCCTTCACGCCAGCAGCCAGCGCTGCGCCACTGGCTGCGGCGTTGAGCGTCGTCATGGTCTCGATCGCCTGGTCGAAGACCTCGCCGGTGCTCTTGTGCCGGTTGCCCAGGATGCCGGTGCCGATCGGCTTGGTCAGGGTGATCGGCAGCCCGGGTCGGGCGGCGTCGTTGCGAAGCAGACGCTTGGGGTCGGCGATCCCGGTGACCGCCATTCCATAGGTGGGCTCGGGGCCGATGATGCTGTGGCCGCCGGCCACGGGGCACCCAGCCGCCCGCCCGACGTCGGCGCCGCCGCGCAGAACCTCGCGCAGGACCTCGTCGGACAACCCCGCGGCCGGCCACGCGACGAGGTTGATGGCCAGTACCGGCCGGCCTCCCATCGCGTAGACGTCCGACAGCGCGTTCGTCGCCGCGATCCGACCCCAGTCGTACGGGTCGTCGACGACCGGCGTGAAGAAGTCCGCCGTCGAGATGACTGCGATCTCCCCCCTACCCTCCGGTCCCGGCTCGAGACGCACTCGGACCGCAGCCGCGTCGTCGCCGTCGTCGATCCCGACCAAGAGGTCGGCGTGCTCGCCGGCCAGCCCACCGGGCAGGCCCGCGATGATCTTTTCGAGCCGTCCAGCGGGAATCTTGCAGGCGCAACCGCCCCCGGCTGCGTACTGGGTGAGGCGTTTCCCCACCGCGGGCGCGCGTTCTGCGGCCTCGCCGCGTGCTGTCACGCGCCCGACCCTACGACGCAGGCGCTTGGCTAAGCTGGCCGGGCCGGTCGGGCGTGGAGGTGCGAGGGTTCCTGGTGGGCCCCCCGGTCTTCAACACCGGTGTACGGCGGTATCCGTCGCAGGCGGGTTCGATCCCCGTGCACCTCCGCCACGCCGCCCGATTGCGACTGCGATGTCGACTGCGTGACGCTCACGCGTAGAGCGGCGACTGTCCACCTCCGGCGAGGAAGATCCGCGCCGTCGGGCTCGTCGCCTCATAGACGCGTGCCGCGGCACGTAGGAACGCGTCGTCGAAGGCGACCTCACCGTTCATCCGCATCGCCACTTGATTCTGCTTGACGATCTCGGCGAAGGTGTCGGCGCTGACGAGTCGCCGCGCCTGCGCGAGGTGGAGGAAGGCGATGTATCGCGCCGCCGTCGGATAGGACTCCCCCTGCTTGGGCGGCCAGCTGAATTCGTAGCCGCATTGTTCCTGCAGCATCTCCAGCTCGGCGCGGGTCAGCGGTCCGTCCTCCTCACCCCCGTCGTAGACCTCCCGGCCCCGGAACGAGCGCAGTGAGCCATGGTCCGTGCGCTGGGCCGCCTGCCGCGCTGAGACCGCCCTACGCGGCGCTCCCTTGGGCTGCCTCATTGCTTCCGCTGCTCGATCTCGACGACATAGTCAGGACCGAGCTCCTCTTCCATGGCGTCGGCGAGATCGTCGGCCTGGTCCGCGAACTCCTGCGCCGCGACCGGATCGTCCCAGCGACCTAGGGCGTCCAGATGGGCCTGGACGCCGTCGGCCCAGGCCTCGAGCCGACCGTTGAGCTCCGAGGAGAAGCTGCCGACGCCGGCGGCGGTGACGAAATCGCCCCGCACCGGCAGGCGCGCTCCGAAGACGTGCGCGAGCGTCACGATCATGGGCCGGCGCCGGGCCGGCTCCTGCACGACCTCGATACCCGAGTGCCCCAGGTGGGCGAGGTGCAAAGTCACCTCGAGCGCGCCCGCGCCGTCCTTCACCCGGCGCGCCAGCCAGTGCCCGAGCGCCTCGAAGTCGCCGATCCGAGCGCACGGATCCCACCCGCGGTCCGGATCCCACTCGGCACGCCACTGGTCCGACCAGTCCCGGAGGCGGTCGCACACATCCGGTGGCAGATCGAGCTCCTCCGGCTCGATGAGCTGCCCGTCCATCCGCAGCGGACTCTCTCGGTCCGTTTCGGTCGTCAGCCAGACGCCGGTCATTTCCTCGAGCGACACCGCGCTCGTGTCGACGATGTCCCCGTAGTCCGACCAGCCGGCGTCCTCGACCTGGTCGCGACCGGACGGCGCCTCGGGCTCGGCGGGGGTCTCGGGATCGACCCGCACCAGGGGACCCTCAGGCGTATCGACCGGGACGGGGATCTCCACCGTCGGCGGTCCGGAATCCCCTTCTGGCGCGGCGGGCCAATCCTCGTGCTGGTCGCTGTGCTCGATGGGGCTCGCGGGGTCGAGAACGAACCGTTCGAACCAATCCGCATCGTCCGCGCCCACGCCGACCTCCTACGCTCATCTGAGGTCAGGATGCCCGCATTAGGCTGCTCTAGCACGGGACACACCGAGGGGAAGGGTTCTGCGGCGTGAACGATTGTGCACCTGTCCAGGGCGATCCACGCCGTTCCATCCCCCGCACCGACGCCCTGCTGGCCGCTGCGGAGTTCGTTGCCGCCGCGCGCTTGCTCGGCGACCAGACGGTCAAGTCGGTGATCAACGACGCCCAGGCCCAAGCCCGCCGCGCCGCCATCTCTCCAGATCAGGTCCGGGCCAGCGCCCTGTGCGCGCTGGCCGCGCGCACCCGCAACTCCACCAGCCTGCGACGAGTCTTCAACGCGACCGGAGTGGTCCTCCACACGAACATCGGCCGGGCACCGCTCTCCGGCGCGGCCCGCGACGCCATGACACTGGCCGCGGGCTACTGCGACGTCGAGTTCGACCTGGCCACCGGTCGGCGGGCACGCCGCGGCCGCGGCACCTTGGCCGCCCTGCGGGACCTGTTGCCCGACGGCACGGAAGCCCTCGTCGTCAACAACGGTGCCGCCGCCCTTGCGCTCGTCGCGAGCACCCTGGCGGTGGGCTCCGGCCGGCCCGAGATCGTCCTCTCACGCGGTGAAATGGTCGAGATAGGCGACGGCTTCCGGATCCCAGAGCTCATCGAATCCACGGGCGCGCGAATACGCGAGGTCGGCACGACCAATCGCGCACACGTCGCCGACTACGAACGCGCGATCGGCCAGGACACCGGTTTCGTGCTCAAGGTGCACCCGAGCAATTTCCGTGTCGAGGGCTTCACCAGTGCCGTCGAGGTCCCGGCGCTGGTGGGCGTGTGCCGTCCCGCTGCCATCCCGCTCGTCGTCGACATCGGCAGCGGACTCCTTCGGGCCGACGACCTGCTGCCCGACGAACCCGACGCGACGACGACGCTGCGCGCGGGCGCAGATCTCGTCACCGCCAGCGGCGACAAGCTCCTGGGGGGCCCCCAAGCGGGTCTCATCCTGGGTAAGCCCCTGCTCGTCGACCGAGTGCGCAGACACCCGCTCGCGCGCGCGATGCGTGTCGACAAGACGACACTTGCCGCACTCGAGGCCACCCTGCTGGGCGAGGTGACCCCCACCTACCGTGCGCTGCATGCGGATTCCCACCAAATGCGGTTCCGGGCCCAGCAGCTAGCCGATGCGGTCGGAGGGCGCGTCGTCCCGAGCCAGGGGGCCGTCGGCGGGGGCGGCGCACCCGGACTGCCTCTGCCGGGGTGGGCGGTCGCGCTTCCGCAGGAGTATGCCGATGCGCTGCGCCAAGGCGACCCTGCCGTCATCGGCCGGACCGAGGCCGGCGTCTGCCTCCTCGACGTCCGGTGCCTCGCGCCGGAGGATGTGCCCATAGTCAGCGCAGCAGTCGTCGCGGTCGCCGCCCTTACCGCGCCAGGCTCTGCGACGGCACGACGAAACAACACCTGACATGCACGTTCTCGCCACCGCCGGGCACGTCGATCACGGCAAGTCGACCCTGGTGCGCGCCCTCACGGGCATCGAGCCCGACCGTTGGAAGGCCGAACGTCACCGCGGCCTGACGATAGACCTCGGGTATGCGTGGACGACGCTTGCGGACGGACAGACGTTGGCCTTCGTCGATGTGCCGGGCCATCGCCGGTTCATCGGCAACATGCTGGCGGGGCTCGGCCCAGCGCCGGGTGTCGTCTTCGTCGTCGCGGCCGACGCCGGGTGGTGCGCCCAATCGACCGAACACCTGCGTGCCGTCGAAGCCTTCGGCATCGATCGAGGCCTGCTCGTCGTCACCCGCACAGACCTCGCGGACCCGGCGATGGCGCTGGCGCAGAGCAGGG
>JAUNUZ010000044.1 GCA_030537915.1 Micrococcales bacterium | reverse complement strand
GGCGCCTGATCGGCAGCGCAGAAGATCCGTCAACGCCATGGCCGCTGCCTGGGTAGCCGCCGTCTTGGTCTCAGCCTGCGCGACCGTGTGACGCCGTGACACCCGGTCGACTGCCAGGACGGTCCAGGGGCCAGCCCCGTCCTCACCACTTAACGGGACCGTGGACGCGCCCCCGGCGATGTCGACGTCACCGTCTCCCACCCACACCATCAGCGCTACCCCACCCCCACAGCAGAAACCAGCCTCAGGCATAATTTCGTGGAGGGTTCCGAGGAGGCCACCAACGCGTTTCGCACAGCGTTCAGTGGAGCAGTCAGTGGATTGAGTGGTGGAACCCCCGGGCCCTTAGCTCAGTAGGCAGAGCAGCGGACTTTTAATCCGAAGCGCGCGGGTTCGAGCCCCGCAGGGCCCACCCGGTGGTAGGCAGACGAGCCCGCGACGCTAGCCGATTCAGCCTCGCCCCGCTGTGCTGGGGTCAGCCCAGGGCCAGGGCGCGGCGCCAATACGTGTCGACCGCGACCCGCGAGCCCAGCGGCTCCGCGAGCCGGACCGTCACGCGACCGGAGCGATCCGCGCACCCACCGCCAGAGTCCGCCTTCCCCTTAGCGGCGTAGAGCGCGACTCCGAGGCTGGACTCCTGCGCCACGAGCCGCCAGCACCCGCCGCGCTTGGCCACGTCCTTGCTCTCAAGGTTCGCCGTCACCGTGCGATTGTCCTTGCCAAGGGCGACCCGCCACAGCGGCAGTTGGGAGTTTTTGACGGCGCCCGCGAGGGATCCGCGGTAGGAGGGGGTGAAGCGCAGCAGCCCCGCCGGAGCGACCGCGGGATGGACGAGCACGACCTTGGAGTCCCGGACGGTGAAGCGCCAGGCCGGCACCGTCAGCGGGCCGAGGTGGGTCTGGACCGGCATCGTCGTCGACTTCACCGATGTGAGCACGATGTCCTTGCACGCAGGACAGTCCGGCCCGCCGGTCGATCGCAACTCGTGCAGGGTGCTTCGGGCCGACTGGATCGGCACCGAGATCCGTTGGCCCGACCGCAGCTTCAACCGCGAGGTACCCGTCGCCGTCGGGAACTTCGCGTAGGTGACGACGTCCCCGGCCCGCAGTGCCCGATCGTTGTTCGCGGCCGCCGTCATCCCGTTGGGCAGCCGGCTGCTCTCCCAGCGGCCGATCACGACACCAGGCCCAGTGCGAACCTTCTCCCCCATCAGCGCCGCGACCACCGGCGCACCCGGCACCCCGACGTCGCGCAGGGCGGCCAGGGCCCGCAGCTGTGACGCCGCAACCTCGACGACGGCCGCGGAGACGCCGTCCGGGGCCGCGGACAGCGACGAGTCCGGCGATCCAGGCGACACAGCGGGTGAAGCAGACTTCGTCGGCGCGACACCCGTCAAGCCCCCGGTGATGGGTTCGGTCGACGCCGGGCTCAGCGGGCCGAGTCGATTCGTCGGACTTCTCGAGCTGGCTGCGCTCGGGGCGCCCTCAATCGAGCTCTGAGTCGGACCACCGGTCGACGCGGTGACCTTGTCGGCGCTGCCATTGACGATCCGCGTCACCTCGAAGACCAGGCCGATGAGGATGACAATGGACACGGCAACGATCACCAGCCGCGATCGCAAAGCGACCGCACTCGGGGGCCTGCGATGGCGCCCAGTCGGCAGATCGGAGGCACCCCCGCGGGTGTCATCGCCCGTCGTCACTGCTGGCCACCTCCATGTAGGACTCTCCTGGTCCTATCGGCACGGGCGACCGACGTCCCAAGGGGAATGTACGCAATTGACTGATCCCCCAGCGGAATCCGATGAGACCCCAGGCGTTCAGAGACCGGGGCTCTCACCCTCGCCGGTACCGGCCGCCTCCCCGGAGTCGCCAGAACCGCCAGAGCGGACGAACGACACCGGCGCACCGGCCGTGCGCGTCGGCTCCGGGCTGAACGGATCGTCGTCGGGCTCGCCCCCCGGACCGATGTGGGCCGGGTCGGTGAGCGCCACACCCCCGAGCGCAGCCTGCGTCCAGCAGTCGACCACCCAGCCGCCGGTGGCGTCCGTCTCCAGGGCCACCATCGCCGTGTTTGCCAGCGCGGTGTCCGAGGCGTAGGCAAGGTCGATGTTCGAGGCTCGCGAGGCGGCCCACATCCGGATCATCGCGCCGTGCGAGACGATGAGCGCCGTGCCGGTGTCCCCGACCTGCGCGTGTGCCTCCCGAACGACCCCGTCGAAGCGAGCGAGCACCTCGGCTCCGCTCTCCCCGCCGGGCATGCGCGCCTCGAGGTCCGACTCCCACCCGAAGACCTGATCGATGTAGGCGCGGATGCTCGCCTCGTCGTTGCGCATCTCGAGGTCGCCGGCGGCGATCTCACGAATCCCGTCGCGGACGAACGGCTCCAGTCCGAGCGCGATGGCCAGCGGTGCGGCCGTCTGCTGGGTCCGCACGAGCGTGGAGACGTAGATGGCACGCACCTCTTCGCGGTCCAGGGCCGCCGGAATCGCGGCGGCCTGGGCGCGACCCAGCTCGGTGAGCTCGGCGCCGGGCTCGGCGGTGTCGAGGTGGTGGCCGACATTGGAGGGTGTCTGACCGTGACGGACGAGAAGCAGGCGCATGCGGCCATGATCCCTCATCACGGCCTCTCTGACCGCGATCTGGGGCCGATCCCACCCCCAGCCGCCGAGTGGCTCAGCTCTCCTTGGGCGGGTCGTGTGGCAGCGCGCTGAACTTCTCGACGGCCTTGACCGAACCGGAGATGATGAGCTCGTCGCCACGGTGCGGGATCGTCTGGTGATCGGCGTAGGTGAAGGTCTCCCCCGCGCGCTTGATCCCGACGACGGTGATCCGGTGCCGGCTTCGCACCTCGGACTTGCCGAGCGGGATGCCCCAGAGCATCGAGGGGGTCTTGATCCGCGCCAGGGCATAGCCCTCGAACTCCATGTAGTCCTCCAGCGATCCGACGATCTGGTGCGCGACCCGCTGGCCCATGGCCCGCTCGGGGTAGACGACGTGGTGAGCCCCGACCCGCTCGAGAATCTTGCCGTGCTTGGCGGTGATCGCCTTGGCCCAGATCTCGTCGACCCCGGCCTCACTGAGCGCGAGCACGGTCAGGACGCTGGCTTCGATGTCGCTGCCGATCGCGACGACCGCGCGGTCGAAGCTGGCGCACCCCAGCTGCCGCAGCGCCTCCTCGTCGGTCGTGTCCGCCTGGATGACGTGCGTCAGGTCCGCGGCCCACCTCTGCACAAGCTCGGGGTTCTCGTCGATGGCCATGACCTCCTTGCCCATCTTGACGAGCGACAATGCGACCGAGGACCCGAACCGGCCCAGACCGATGACGAGGATGGAATCCGGCTCCCGGCGGGGGCCCTTCTTACCCAACATGCTCTCTCCTTCTCGAACGCAGGCGGCCCGCCTGACAGCGACGGTCCGCTCGGGTGCGTCGGCTCGCTTGCGCACCCGCACTCCACACCGGGTGGGTCAACCGACAATCGGCGTCTCCTCGGGCAGCGCGTAGTGACGCCGACGAGTCCGCAACGCCAGGGCGGAGGCGGCCGTGACGGTGCCGACACGACCCACGAACATGAGCACCATGAGGATGATCTGCCCGGCGGCCGGCAGCTCAGGCGTGACCCCCAGCGACAGCCCGACCGTCCCGAACGCGGAGACGACGTCGAAAAGAACCGCGACGAGCGGCAAGTCCGTCATGGCGACGAGCACGATCGTTCCGGAGGTGACGAGCCCGATCGCCAACATCGCGACGGCGACGGCCCGCCGCTGGGTCGCCGAGCCGACGCTGCGGTGCGCGATCGCCACCTGCGGCTCCCCGCGCGCCTCGGCGAGGACGACATAGGCGAGCAGGAAGAAGGTCGACACCTTCAAACCGCCGGAGGTCCCGGCCGAGCCACCCCCGATGAACATGAGGATGATTGTGACGACGACCGATTCGTCGTGGATGAGGGCGTAGTCGACGACGTTGAAGCCCGCGGAGCGCGGCATCACGGCTCCTGCCGTGGCCGCCGTGATCTTCGTGCCGATCGACATCGGGCCCAGCGTGTGCGGGTTGGTCCACTCGAAGGCGATGAAGGTGAGGAATCCGACGACCGCCAGGGCCAGCCACCCCCAGAACGTGATGCGCGTGTGCACGGACCACTTGCCCGGCCGGCGCCAACTCTTGCGCAGCTCGAAGATCACCGGGTATCCCAGGCTGCCGACGAAGATCGCGAAGAAGATCGGCCACATGAGGAAGGGGTCCACGACGTACCCCATGAGGCTGTCCTGCGTCAGCGTGAAGCCGGCGTTGGTGAAGGCGCAACACGCATAGAAGAGGCCGTGCCAGATCGCCTCTACCGGCGCGACCCCGCGCATCAGGAAGCGGACCGTCAGGAGCACCCAGACGATTCCCTCGGTGATCCCCATGGCCAGGCCGATGCGTACGAGGATGGAGGAGACGTCGGCGAGGCCGCTGGTCTGCTTCTCGGTCTGGGCGACCAGCGAGCCGGAGAGATCCATTTTGCCGCGGACGATGAAGGCGAGCAGGGTGGCCGCGGACATGATGCCGAAGCCACCGACCTGGGTGAGCAGGATGATGATCGCGTGCCCGAACGTCGTCCAGTAGGTCGCTGTGTCGACCGCGGTCAGGCCGGTGACGCAGGTGGCGGACACCGCGGTGAACGCTGCCGCGACGACGCTGGCGCGCCCGCCTGGGTGGGCGATCGGCAGCAGCAGCAGGAGCGTGCCGATCGAGATGACTGCGAGGAAGGCCAGCGGCACAAGCCGCACCGGCCGCATGAGGGCCCGCTGCACGACTCGGCTGTTCGTGAGTGCCTGCGTCACCGCCTACCCCTCCCCCTCATCCCGCTGCTCCCGTGCCGCCTGCGCACCCTGACCGGCGCGCACCCGTAGTGCCGGCGCGCCCTGGACCAGGGTGCGCCGAGACGACGGAGCGTGCCTAATCCCGCGTCTGCTCGGCCCAGAGGTTGACGCCCGCATCGACGGCGTCGGCGTCGATACGGGCCAACTCCGCGTCGCTGAAGTCGAGATTCGCCAGCGCATCGAGGTTGGTGTCGAGCTGCTCGACGCTGGAGGCGCCGATGAGGGTCGAGGTCATCCTGGGGTCGCGCAGCACCCATGCCAGCGCCATCTGGGCGAGCTTCTGACCGCGCTCCTTGGCGATCTCGTTGAGGTTGCGCACGTGCGTCAGCGTCTTGTCATCCAGGTGACTGCTGTCGAGCGACCCCGGTCGCGACGCACGCGACCCCTCGGGGATGCCGTTCAGGTAGCGGTCGGTGAGCACGCCCTGCGCCAAGGCCGTGAAGGCGATGCAGCCCATCCCCTGCTCCTGCAGCTCGTCGAGTAGGTGCTGCTCCTCAATCCAGCGGTTGAGCAGGTTGTACGAGGGCTGGTGGATGAGCAGTGGCGTGCCGAGCTCGCGGGCGATCGTCGCCGCCTCCTTGGTCTTGGCCGCCGAATAGCTTGAGATGCCCGCGTAAAGGGCCTTGCCGGAGCGGACCGCGTGGTCCAGGGCGCGCATCGTCTCCTCGATCGGCGTGTCGGGGTCGAAGCGGTGGCTGTAGAAGATGTCGACGTAGTCGAGGCCGAGCCGTGCCAGCGACTGGTCGAGGCTCGCCAGGACGTACTTGCGCGCGCCGCCGCCCTGCCCGTAGGGGCCGGGCCACATGTCCCAGCCGGCCTTGGTCGAGATGAGCAGTTCGTCCCGGTAGGGCGCGAAGTCCTGCCGCAGGATCTGGCCGAAATTGATCTCGGCCTGGCCGTAGGGCGGGCCGTAGTTGTTCGCCAGGTCGAAGTGGCTCACCCCGAGGTCGAAGGCGCGCCGGACGATGGCGCGCTGCGTCTCGTGGCGCTTGTCGTCGCCGAAGTTCTGCCAGAGCCCGAGCGAGATCACCGGCAGCTGGAGGCCGGATCGCCCGCACGGGCGGTAGGTCATCGACTCGTAGCGGTCACCGGATGCGGCATAGTCACTCATTCTCAAGGGAGCCATATCGCCATCCTGGCGCACGCCACCGACAACTGCGAGAACGGGCGGACGGCCGCGTCCGGGGCGGATAGCCCTGGGACGCGGCCGTCTGGGGCCGCAGGCTCAGTGCCCGGCCAGGCTGGGGTAGAGGGGGTAGCGGGCGGCGAGGGCCTCGACCCGGGCGCGTAGTTCGTTGGCCTTCTCATCAGAGAGGTCGGGCCGCAGGGTTTCGGCGATGATGTCGGCGACCTGGGTGAACTCCTGCTCGCCGAAGCCGCGGGTGGCCAGGGCCGGCGTGCCGATCCGCAATCCCGAGGTCACCATCGGTGGACGCGGGTCGTTCGGGACCGCGTTGCGGTTGACGGTGATCCCCACCCGGTGCAACCGGTCCTCACCCTGCTTGCCATCCAGCTGGGAATCGCGCATATCAACCAACACCAGGTGCACATCGGTGCCCCCAGAGAGCACCGAGACACCCGCCGCGCGCATGTCCGGCTGCATGAGCCGCTCAGCCAGGATCTTGGCGCCCTGCAGGGTACGGACCTGGCGATCCGTGAACTCTTCCTCACCCGCCAGCTTGAACGACACCGCCTTCGCCGCGATCACATGCTCCAACGGGCCACCCTGCATCCCCGGGAACACCGCCGAATTGACCTTCTTGGCCATCGCCGCGTCATTAGACAAGATGATCCCCCCACGCGGACCACCCAACGTCTTATGCGTCGTGGACGTCGTCACATGCGCATGCGGCACCGGATTCGGGTGCAACCCCGCCGCCACCAGACCCGCGAAATGCGCCATATCCACCATCAGATACGCATCAACCTCATCCGCGATCGCCCGGAACCGCTCAAAATCCAACTGCCGCGGATACGCCGACCAGCCCGCGATGATCATCTGCGGCTTGTGCTCACGCGCCAGAGCCGCCACCTCATCCATGTCCACCAACCCAGCAGCATCCACGTGGTAGGGCACCACGTTGAACATCTTCCCGCTGTAGTTCAACCGCATCCCATGCGTCAGATGCCCCCCATGCGCCAGATCCAACCCCAAAATCGTGTCCCCCGGCTTGAGCAACGCGAAGAACACCGCCGTATTCGCCTGCGCCCCCGAATGCGGCTGCACATTAGCGAAACCCGCCCCGAACAGCGTCTTGACCCGCTCGATCGCCAACGACTCCGCCACATCCACATGCTCACACCCGCCGTAATACCGGCGACCCGGATACCCCTCCGCATACTTATTCGTCGCCACCGACCCCTGCGCCTCCATCACCGCCACCGGCGCAAAATTCTCCGACGCAATCATCTCCAACGTCGACTCCTGACGAGCCAACTCAGCAGACAACGCCGCCGCAATCTCCGGATCCACAACCGCCAAGGACTCATTGAGCAGGTTCATGGCGGCAGTCTCGCAGATCCCCCGGGCTCGCGTCAGCCCCAACGCTGCGCCCACCACCCGCCAAGCCCCGCAGGGACGGTGGATCTGAGGGTGGGATGGTGCTCCTGCCGACCGCGAACGCAGGTTCTTTGTCCAGGGGCGTCGATCACGAGCTGTGGAAGCCAGCGGCCTGCGGGTCGTTGGCCGGGCACAATGAACACCGGGTGTCGATGACCCAGGCACCGGAGAGGTAGTCGCCATGGACCTGGCCCATCATCTGGATAAGGACGACCTCGAGGGGCTGGACGGCGCGCTGAGCAGCCTCACCGCCCCCCAGATCGCCGCCCATCTGCTTCGGCTGCCTCGCGGCCAGCGGGCCGTGGCCTTCCGCATCCTGCCCAAGGACGTCGCGCTGGCCGTGTTCGAATGGTTCGACTCGGACAGCGCCGCCGAACTGCTCGTGGGCCTGCGAGAAGAGCACACGCGCGAGCTGTTCGAGGGTCTGGATCCAGACGACCGAGTTCGTCTCGTCGACGAACTGCCGGCTGCGGTGGTCATCCGCCTCCTGCGTGATCTCGACCCGCACGAGCGGGACATGACCGAGGCCGTCCTGGGCTACCCACGGGAGTCGGCGGGGCGGCGGATGACGCCGGAGGTCGCCAGCGTATCGGTGGACACGACGGTCGCGGCGGCGCTGGAGCACTTGCGCGCGGTCGGCGCGGAGGCGGAGACCATCTACATGGTGCCGGTGTTGGGACCGGGGCGGCGCTTGGTCGGTGTCGTGTCCTTGCGGGGACTACTGGTGGCCTCCGACAGCCAGCGGGTCGGCGATATCGCCAGCAGCCCGATCGCCGTCCTGGCCGAGGCCGACCAGGAGGAGGCCGCCCGGCTCATCCGCGCGCACGGGATGATCGGCCTGCCCGTGGTGGACCGTGAGGATCGGCTCGTCGGCGTCATCACGGTCGACGACGCGATGCGCATCCTCGCCGAAGAAGAGGCCGAAGACGCCGCTCGTTCAGCGGGCACGTTCCCCGTCCGCCGCCACTACCTGAGCACCCCGCTGGTCGACCGCGTCAAGTCCCGGATCGTGTGGTTGCTGGTGCTCATCGCCGCGGCGACGTTGACGGTCAACGTCCTGGACTACTTCGAGGAGACCCTGTCCGAGGTGGTCGCACTCGCCCTCTTCGTGCCATTGCTCATCGGCACCGGGGGCAACGCCGGCTCCCAAACGGTGACGACCGTGGTGCGCGCCCTGTCGACCGACGAGGTGCGGTTCGCCGATCTGTGGCGGATCCTCGGCCGCGAGCTGCTCACCGGCCTGGGCCTCGGTGTGGTTCTCGGGCTGGTGGGGTTCATCCCCGCCTGGTTCGTCGCAGGACCCGGAATTGCAGCCGTGCTCGCCATCTCACTTGTTGCCGTGTGCACCCTGGCGACCACCGTGGGCGCTGCCGTACCGCTGATCGCCAGCCGGCTCGGCGTCGATCCCGCCGTGGTCAGTGCCCCCTTCATCACGACGATCGTCGACGCCACCGGCCTGGTCGTGTACTTCCTCGTGGCCCGGGCCGTGCTCGGGATCTAGAAGCCTCCTCGGCTCGGTGGGCCTCACGGGCCATCCGCGCAACCCGTCGTGCGCGAGCGCCCCGCGCTAGAGGAGGGGAGGCTGATACTGCGTTTCGCCCTCGGGCCCGGGGTTCTCTGCGGCGAGACGATCGTGGAAGGCGAGATAGAGGTTGGCCAGCGCGGACGGCGCGCTGAGTGGCGCTTCGATGGTCTGCTCGATCCGGCGTAACCGGTAGCGCACGGAGTTGGGGTGCAGGTAGAGGCGCGCAGCTGTGCGCTGAATGTCGAGCCCACACGCGAGATAGGCGACGGCCGTGTCCACCAGATCGCTGCGGTCGAGCAGGTCGCCGAGCTGCTGGCGGGACTTGTCGGCGATCGCCTCCGCGCTGCGGCTGGACAGCAACCAGGTGGCGAGGTCGACGTCCTCGAAGCGCACCACACAGCCGGTGACCAGGGGGCCGGGGGGTGGCGGCGTACCCATGTCCTGGCTCTGGTTCGAGGCGTGGCGCCAAGCGCCGCCGCGCTGGGCTGCGCTGCGCTGCGCCACCAACAAGGCGCGTCTGGCTTCTCGGAAGCTGCGCCTCCCGAGCGTGAGGTCGGTGAACGGCTCGCTGACCCCGACGAGCTGACTCTCCCCCAGTTTGTCGCTCCAGCTATCGAAAACGGTGCTGTCGCGCGCGATGCCGACCCATCCGGCCGCCTCCGTCGCGCCGCGCGGCTTGAGGATGAGTGGCAGGTGGTGGGCCTGTGCGTCTTCGACGAACTGGTTGAGGTCCTCGGACGCAGTGGTCAAACTGATGGTCCGGTCCGCCAGCTTGGCCGACACGAACACGCGCAGGGGTGCGTGCATCGGGAAGCGGAGGGCGGCCAGCCGCTCCCACAGGGGCGGGGCTTCGGCCGGCGCGATGACACCGGAGAGCAGGGTGAGCAGCTCGGCGACTTCTGCGCGGGCTTCGGTCGCTTGGAACGCGGTCGTCGACTGTATCGCCCCGAGCAGCCGCTGCACTGAGTCGAGTAGCGGGTCTGCAAAGTTGTCGAGAACGTGCGCCTGTTGCGAGCCGATGGCGATCCAGTAGTTCATCCCCGCGATGGCGGTCGGACGGGCGGCGACTTGCCATCGCCCGACTGCGAACCGTTGGCGCCGCCCGACCTGGCACCTGATCTGCTCCCAGATCAGGTGTCCGGGGACCGCCCCGGTTGCGGCGATCATCGCTCCTGCGTCGTCGTAGATGACGGCGATTCCCCTGATGAGGCGCCCGATCTGGTTGACCAGCGCCATCAATGGCTGCTCGGCCGACAATGATTGCAGCAGTTCGGTCTGGATCCACAGGGCCCGCTTGGCCACGTAGGCCTCGGACGCTGCGAGTGAGCGGTTGACGTAGTTCTCCACGGCGGCAAAAGGCACCTCGGCAGCGACGGTGAGCAGCGTGAGCCCGACGTCCGTGGCCGCACTCACCAGAGCCTGCGGGACCTGCTCGAAGTTGACACCCACCCCGAAAGCGAGCCCGGCGGCGTGGCCGTCCTTGAGCTCACCGATGAGCTCGGCCTGCCCGACGGCGTCGTCGCGGCCGACGAACCGCAAGCCGGTTGTCAGCAGAAGCCACCCAGGTTCCAGCCACTGGTTCGGCCGCTCGATCTCCATT
>JAUNUZ010000521.1 GCA_030537915.1 Micrococcales bacterium | reverse complement strand
TGCGGCCTTGGAGCGTGGGCCGGTGCTCGTGCAGGTGCCGCGACGCGGCTACCTGCCCTCGCTGTCGTGCGCGACGTGTCGCGAATCCGCCCGGTGTCCGGCCTGTCAGGGGCCGCTTGCCCTCTCCGGCCCGGGGGTGCCGCCGAACTGCCGCTGGTGTGCGACGCCCGTGCCGCGGTTCAGCTGTCCGGAGTGCGGCGGGTTCCGGTTGCGCTCTAGCGTCGTCGGTGCGCGTCGAACGGCCGAGGAGCTAGGGCGTGCCTTCCCCAAGGCCGTCGTTCGCACCTCCGGCGGGTCCGAGGTGCTCGATCGGGTGCCTTCGACTTCCGCGCTTGTCATCGCGACGCCCGGCGCCGAACCCACCGCCGACCGCGGGTATGCCGCAGCCCTGCTGCTTGACGCCTGGGCGCTGCTCGACCGGCCCCGGCTCGACGCCGGTGAGGAGGCACTGCGGCGCTGGCTCACGGCGGCCTCGCTCACCCGCTCGCACAAGGACGGCGGGCTCGTCGTGTTGGCCGGCACGCCGGAGCACGTGACGCTGCCCGTCGTGGAGGCGCTCGTGCGCTGGGCACCGGAGTGGTTTGCCTCTCGCGAGCTCGCCGAGCGCCGCGAGCTCCTCCTGCCCCCGGTCGCCTGGACCGCCAAGCTCACCGGGCCGCACGGAGCGCTCGATGAGATGCTAGGTGAGATGTCGTGGCCGCCGGGCCTCGAGCGGATCGGGCCGATGCCCGCTGGACCGGCCGGCGCCGGTGCGCCAGTCCGGTCTGGGGTGTCGCCGCCCGTCGGCCAGGGCACTGTCGACCAGGCCGAGCAGCCGGCGCAGGTGCTGCTCAAAGGCCCAGCCTCGATCGCGACTGCCGCGACGCACAGCCTGCTCGACATGCGGCGCCTACGCAGCGCTCGGCGACACACCGCAGCGGTCACGGTGCGCGTCGGCGACGCGGACCTCGCCTGAGAGGAGTAGGGCTGCCGCAGAGGTCGCGGCTGTCGCGCGTCGGCCTGCTGTCAGCGGGTGTGACGCCTGCATCGGACGATAGCCAGGCCCAGCACCGCGGCCGCGCTCGCCGCCGCGGTGAGCGCGAGGGCCGTGCGGTGCGCCGACGCGGGTTGCGACTCATGCGCGCTGGCGTCACCGCCCGGCAGGATCACCCGGCCGCGATCACCATCGACGGTGACCTGCATGCCGTTGGTGATCCGCCGCGTTGCCGAACCGGTGCCGAGCACCGCCGGGATGCCGTACTCGCGCGCCACGATCGAGGAGTGGCTCAGCGGGCCGCCGACGTCGGTGACGACGCCACCGGCCATGGCGAAGAAGGGCGTGTAGGCAGGGGTCGTGATCGGCGCGACGAGGGTGTCGCCCGGCCGCATCGCGGGGAAGTCGCCTGGCCCGAGCAGCAGGCGAGCCGGCCCCTGGACGCGTCCACCGCTGGCACCGAGCCCGACGAGTACGCAGGTGTCGTCGTCGCCGGGCTGGACCGACGGCATCCACCGCGACCACACCCGCATTACCCCGCCCTGGGGGAGCATCGGTGGGGGATCCG
>JAUNUZ010000043.1 GCA_030537915.1 Micrococcales bacterium | reverse complement strand
CACCGCACCGGGCGGCACCGCGCCGGGTAGCACCGGGCCGCGTGGCAGCCCGGCGAAGGACAGCCGCAACCGATCGTCCCCGGCCCGGTCCAGTGAGCCCGCTCGACCTACGCTGGCGGCTATGTCCGTCAACGACTCGTGCTCTGCGCAACGTCCAGCCCCGGCCGGCACCACGACTGGCGCGGAGGAGCGATGACGGCGCAAGCAACCCGAATCGCTCTCGAAGCAGTCCGGTCGGCGCCCACGCTGCTCGAGGCGATGCACCGCGGCCCCGGGCTCGACTCCGCAGCCGCCGCCGATGCCGCCGAAGGCCCAGCGGGGGCCAGCGCCGCTGCTCAGTTGCTGCGTGCTGCCGTCGATGACCCCACCGACCAGCTCACGGCGGCTATCGCGACGCTGGCCCTTGGCTCGGTGGCCACGCAGCGCAGCGCGCGGACGCTGGCCCGACTGCTGGATGGGAGCGCATCGCACCTGCACGACCACGTCGTCTGGGCGCTGGGTCGCGGGCCCTTCGTCGCCTCCGCCCTACCACGGCTGACCGAGTTCATCGCCACCGGTGGCTTCCGCGGGATGCTCGCCCAGCGCACCCTGCAGCACTGGTCGCCACGGCACCCGGAGGCGCTCAGGTCGGCCCTGGCAGCCGCCCTGAGCCGGTGCCCCGATCCCGCCGGGAGGGCGACCCTCGTCGAGACGTTGGGCCTGGTGCCGGGGCCAGCGACGAACGCGGCACTACGCGCCGTGGCCGCCGACGAAGCCGAAGGCTCTGCTGCCCGGGCCGCTGCGGTGGCCGCTCTCGGCGACTCCCGCCGACCACAACGGACCCCCGATGCGCCATCCAGCCCGACTTCCAGCTCGACCCCCGACCCGGCCCACGATCTCGAGGGCGCCACGGCCGACACCGCCGCCACTCGACGGGTGCTGACCGCGCTCGCCGCCGGAACGGGGCCGCTGGCCTCGGTCGCCGTGATCGCCCTCGATGATCTCGATGCCCCGCCGGCCCTGACCTGCGGCGCTCGCGGCCAGCGCGGAGCTGGGTCGGGGTGGGCAGGAGGCGAGCGGGAGACCGCCACCGACCGCGCTCTCACGGTCGCTCAGCTCTTCCTGCACGCCGATATCGACGGTGACCTCTCGCACGCCGGTCAGGGTGACACCGGCGGTATCGCCACCCTGCTCGTGCAGCTCGGGGACGCTTTGCTCGAAGCGGCGCCGGCGGTGCGCCGGGTGCTGACGATCTCCCGGGGCCGGCCCACGCACGGGGTCGGCAACTTGACCTCGGTCCATGAGCCCGGCCACCACTACCTGTCGATCCCGCTATGGGGCACGAGCCCGCCGGCTGCACAGGCGTGGCCGCTGCGCATCGAGACCGGGCGCGGGCTGCGCCGATTGCTGCGAACGGCCGGCCGAGTCGACGTGCTGCACCTGCGCATCGGCGACGTGGCGACGATGGTCGCCGCCGAGGTGGCTGCCGAGACCGGCCTGCCCATCGTCTTCACCCTCGCGCCCGACCCCAACGCGCTGGTGGCCAGTCGCGATGCCGCCGGCCTACTCACCCGCGCCAAATTCGGCGCCACCGACGGCATCGAACACCTCGTCTTCCGCGAGCGTCTCCTGCGTGAGATGCAGTCGATGTCGGCGCATCTCGCGCTCTTCCCAAGGCCCACGCTCGAGCACGACATGAGTGCCCTGATGGACCTCGACATCGAGGCGGAGGCCGACCGGGTGTCGGTCGTTGCCGAAGGTGTGAGCATGGCGGCCATCGACGCCGCCGACGCCACCGAGGGTGCGGGCAAGTCCGCGAACTGTTCGGCCCTGTCCGAGCTCGACAACCTGTTGGGGCAGCTACCGCCCGAGCGACGCGGCCTCCCGTTGGCGATCTCGGTCGGGCGGCTGACGGGGGTCAAGGGAATGGTCACCCTGGTCGACGCCTGGGCCACCGAAGGCGATGTCCGCGCACGATGCAACCTGCTCGTCGTGGGCGGTGACCTGTTGGCGCCCACCGCTGAAGAGCAGCAGCAACTTGACGCCATTGCGGCCGTGCTGCCCCTCGACACCGCCGCGTCTTGCGGCCTGCTCCTGCCCGGGCACCGCCCCAACGCGACTGTCGCGACCTGGTTGCGGGCCGTGCGAGGGGGCCGTCCAGGCGGCGCCGCCCCAGGCTGGGTCTACGTGTCGGCCAGCCTCACGGAGGAGTTCGGCATCGCGATCCTCGAGGCCATGGCGACGGGTCTCGTCGTCGTGGCGCCGGGGGCGGGCGGTCCGGCGACCTACGTCGCCGACGGGGTGACCGGCATCCTCACCGACACCGGTTCGCGAGACCGGCTGGGCGCGGCGATCTCAAACGCTCTCGAGCTGGCGGTGGCCCCAGGTGCCGACGAACGCGCGGCGCAGGCAGAGGCCATGGTGCGTGAACGCTTCGGGATCGAGATGATGGCGACGGCCTTGGCCGAGGTGTACCACCGGGTGGCCACGGACGTGGCCATGGGACGTGCGGAAGCGGCAGCGTCATGACCCTGCTGGTGATCAGCCCCGACTACGCCTCGCATCTCTACCCGCTCGCCACGCTGGCGACGGCGTGGCGGGACGCGGGTGAGCGGGTCGTCGTTGCGACCGGCCCCGCCACCGACGCGATCGTGCGCGGGTTCGGGTTCGAGCGGGTGGGGCTCCAGCTGGGGCGTGGGTCCAACCCCGGGGTCATCCGGGCGCAGGCCCAGCCAAAGGGCGAGGACGACGCCCTGCGCGGCTTCTTCGCCGCCACCCGCCGGGGCGCGGTGGCCACCCTGCAGTTCCAGGCCCGGGCCCGCGGAGCCGACCTGCTGTGGAATCCGGTGGGAGTCGCTCGTGCCGTTCACGACGTGATCGAGCAGGTTCGCCCCGACGAGGTCATCGTCGACCACTTGGCCTTCGGCGCGCGCCTCGCCCTCACCGTGACCGGAACGCGGCATGTCGACGTCGTGCTGGGCCACCCCTCGGCGCTCACGGTCGGTGACGAGGTGTACGGCTACCCACCGGCGTTCCCGGCAGCGATCAGACCGGATCCCGCTGAGCTGGCGTCGCTGCGGCGCCTCTGCGACCAGGTGCGCGACACCTTCACGGCCGAGTGGAACGACGCCTTGACCACCCTGGACCCGCAGGCGCCGCCAAGTGCGGATGCCTTCGCCGAGACCGGTGACGTGTTGCTGCTCAACTACCCAGCCGAGTTGCATCCGCCCGTCCGTACGGCCCTCCTGCCGCCCCATGCCTTCCTCGGGTCGGCGGTGCGCCAGGAAGCGCCCGACGAGGAGGTCGAGCAGTGGCTCGCGGCCGACGGCCCACCGGTCGTCTACGCCAGCTTGGGTAGCTTTCTGTCGGTGCGCTCCGACGTGCTGTCGCGCACCGTCGACGCGCTGCGCGGACTTGACGTGCGGGTGGCCCTGGCCAGCGGCTCGACCCCGTGCGCCGAGCTCGGAAGCGTGCCGACCGACTGGCTGGTGCGCTCCGAACTACCGCAGGTGCGGCTGCTGCAGCGGTCGGCCCTCGCGGTGTCTCACGGGGGCAACAACAGCGTGACCGAGGCCCTGACCGCCGGTGTGCCGCTGGTGCTGCTGCCCTTGTCGACCGATCAGTTCGCCGGAGCCGCTGCCCTGGAGGGGGCCGGCTTCGGCCAGGCACTCGACCCCAACGCGGCGACATCGAGCCAGATTCGGGCCGTCGCCCAAGGACTGCTCGCCCTCGACGGCGACCCCCGGGCTCGGCTCGAAGCGCTCAGCGCGTCGTTGCGGAGCCGACCCGGCGCCCAGCGCGCGCGGGAGGCTGTCGCGACGTAGCAGGCGTCGACACCGTGGTCCAAGGGTTGCCGCGGTGATCGTGGAGCTCACTTCAGGCGGTAGCTCCAGCGCCGAGTCAGCCCGTAGCGTCGCGGTGCGCGCGGGCCTGATCGAAGTCGAGGCCGGTAGCAGCCCTGACACGATCCATCACCTCCATGGTCGCGACCGTGTCGACCCACGGTCGCAAGGGTGAACCGTCCTCACCTGCGGTGATGCGGCGCGCGACCTCGGCGGCTTCGAAATGCAGCGCATCGTGCTCCACCATGGGTTCTGCCCACGACAGTGACGGCCCGCCGCGCTGATGCAAGGTCATCGGGCCCGGAAGGTAGAACCGGGTCCCGAGGTCCATCCGACCTTCGGTGCCGATGACGCTCGCCGTCGTCGCGCTGTCGGCCAGGATCGTCGTGTGCAAGGAGGCGGTGCCTCCGGTCGGTGTGCCCAGGGCGATGGCGAGCTGGCCGTTGATTCCGTTGGGGGCCGACGCGGCCACCGCGGTGACCATGTCGGGTGGTCCCAAGGTCCACGTGGCGAAGGTTGCGGCGTAGGTGCCGAGGTCGAGCAGCGGCCCGCCCGCGAGTTCGGCGCGCATGATGCGGTGCGGTTCGTCGAACCGCTCACCCATGTCGGCATGCGCCGCGACGACGCGACCCAGCATCCCCTGCTCCAGCACCTGGCGCAGGACGTCGAACTTCGGCAGGAACAGGGTCCACATGGCCTCCATGCAGAAGACGCCGGCACGGGCGGCCGCCTCTTGGATGCCGCGCGCCTCGTCTGCGTCGAGCCCGACGGGCTTCTCCACGAGCACATGCTTGCCGGCCTCGACGGCCAGCAGGGCGTGCGGGTAGTGGAAGTTGTGCGGGGTGGCGATGTAGACGACGTCGACGCCCGGGTCCGCCACGAGCGCCTCGTACGATCCGTGGGCCACCGGTGCTTCCCACGCCGCGGCGGCGCGCTGGGCGGCTTGCGTGGTGCGGGACCCGACGGCGTACACGGCTTGGCGCGTGTGCCGTCGCAGGGACGTCACGAAGGTGTCGGCGATCCAGCCGGTGCCCAGGATCCCCCAGCGAAGCGGCGGGGCATCGGCGGAGACGGCGGTGCGGGGTGTCGGCAGCGAGGTCAGAGGCACCAGATCACTCTAGTCACCATGTCCTAACATTTGGTGGGTATCCGGTCGCGGGGCGGCGGGCCGAGCCGGTGGCGGCGCCGTGGTCCGCCGCACGATGAGGGCGGGCGGGAGCCGGGTCGAGGACTCACCCACGGGCTCTCCGTCGAGCCGTCCGCACAGGAGCGCCGCTGCTCGCGTCCCGAGCTCGAGGAGGGGCTGACCCACCGTGGTGAGGGCAAGGGGCCGGATGCCGGCCAGCCGGGTGCCGTCGTAGCCGACGACAGATATGTCCTGCGGCACCGACAGGCCTGCGTCGGCCACGGCGGCCAGGGCTCCCATGGCCGCGAGGTCATTGACGACGAAGAGGGCGGTGGGGGAGTCCGGCAGGTCCAGAGCCTGCGAGGCACCCCGGTAGCCCCCGTCGTCGGTGAACGACCCCTGGACGACGGTGATCTGGTCGCCCAACCCGTGTCGCACCATGGCGGCGCAGTACCCGCGACGTCGATCCTGGGCGACCGTGCTCGGCCCGCCGTCCACGAAGGCGATGCGCACGTGACCCAGCGCGACGAGGTGGTCCACAGCGAGGCGGGCACCGAGAACGTCGTCGTTGCACACCGACCCCAGGTGGGGGATGCCGTTCTGCTCGCTGCCGATGATCACTGCGGGGCAGTCCGGGGTGATCGCCGCTGTCGCCCCGTCGGGCAGCCGGTGACCCAGGGCGATGATCCCCTCGACCCGGAACTCCAGGAGCTTTTCCAGCTCGGCCCGTTCCGCGGCGGCATCCTCACCCCCGACGACGACGATGGTGCGGTAATCGCGGCGTCGGGCCTCGGCCTGCACCGCGTCGAGCACGTCGGCGGTGATCGGGTTGTGCAGATCCAGGACGAAGACCCCGATCGTGCGCGTGCGGTGCGCCACGAGCGCGCGGGCCGCCGCGTTGCGCCGATAGCCGAGCTCCTCGGCTGCCGCGAGGATTGCCGCGCGGGTCGCGGGCGCCACCCGCGGTGCGTTCTGCAGCGCCAGCGACACCAGTGACTTGGAGACCCCGGCCCGGGCTGCGACGTCGCGGATCGTCGGATGCGGCGAGGTGCTTCGTCGGGATGCCCCCGCCACATCGGGGTCCCCGGCGCCCATCACACCCCCCGCCGCTGGGATGCCATCCCCGCCTCGTGTTCGGCCCGGGCCGCGCGCACCGAATCGCGCTCGCTGACCTCCGGCACCCCGACCTGCCAGAACAGGCCGCCTTCGGTCCAGTCCGATTCACGAACATCGACCACGACGACGCTCGTCCGGTCCTGGGTGCGGGCCAAGGTGACGGCGGCCTCGAGCTCGGCGATCGAGGACGCCCGCGTAGCGTGCGCGCCAAGTGATGCCGCGTGCGCGACGAAGTCGACCCGCACGTCGCTGTGCGGTCCGCGCGAGTCGCGCAGCATGTTGTTGTAGGACGCGCCGCCCTGGTTCTGCTGCAGTCGTTCGATGACCGCGAAGCCCGCGTTGTCGCACACGATGAGAATGAACTTCTTGCCCGACAGGATCGAGGAGTAGATCTCGCTGTTGAGCATGAGGTACGAGCCGTCGCCGACGAGGCAGATGACCTCGCCTTCGCGGCGCGCAAAGGCGGCACCCCACGCGCCGGCCGCCTCGTAGCCCATGCAGGAGAATCCGTACTCGCAGTCGAAGCTGGCGACGGACTTGCTCAACCAGTTGACGTTGAGCTCACCCGGCAGCCCACCGGCCGCGGTCATCACGTAGTCCTGGGCGCTCGCCGCGCGGTGCACGGCACCGACGACCTGCGCGTAGCTCAGGGGCAGCACGGAGTCGTCGGCGACCCGACCCGCGATGAACTCCCCGAGCCGGCGGCGCAGCACCTCGCCGGTCTGCGTCCACTCCTTCGGTGCCGCATAGTCGCCGAGCATCTGCGACAACTCAACCAGGCTCTCCCTGGCGTCCCCGACGACGGGGACGCAGCGGTGCTTGGTCGCGTCGAAGCGTGCAGCGTTGAGCGCGATGATCCGGGTGTTCTCCTCGAAGAGGGTCCACGACCCGGTGACGAAGTCGTTGAGCCGGGTCCCGACGGCGAGCACGACGTCGGCCTGCGCACATATCTCGTTGGCCTCGCTCGCGCCGGTGACCCCGATCGGGCCGGTGTAGCGGGGATGGTCGGCCACGAGGCTGGACTTGCCGGCGACCGTCTCCACGACGGGAATGCCGTGCTGGGTTGCGAACTGAGCCAACGCGGCCTCGGCCAGGGAGTAGTGCACGCCGCCGCCGGCGACGAGGACCGGGCGCTGTGCGTCGACGAGGACCTGTGCGGCGCGCGCGAGCTCGTCGGTTGCCGCGCGCGGCCGGGGCACTGCGTGCAGCTGCGGCTCGAAGAAGCTCCTGGGGTAGTCGTAGGCCGTCGCCGCGATGTCCTGCGGCAGGCCGAGGAAGACCGGGCCGCAGTCCGCTGGGTCCAGCAGAGTCCTGGTGACCTGCGGCAGGGAGCTGAGCAGCTGCGCCGGGTGGGTGATCCGGTCCCAGTACCGGACGACGGGGCGAAAGCTGTCGTTGACCGTCGTCGTCGGGTCACCGAAGTGCTCGACCTGCTGAAGCACGGGGTCGGGCAACCTGGAGGTGAACGCGTCGCCGGAGATGAACAGCGCCGGGATGCGGTTGGACATGGCGACGCCCGCGGCCGTGACCATGTTGGTCGCGCCGGGTCCGATGGAGCTGGTGGCGACCATGACCTGCCGGCGGCGAGTGGCCTTGCCGAACGCGACCGCCGCCAGGCCCATACCTTCCTCGCTCTGGCCGCGCCAGACCGGGATCTCGTCACGGTGCTGCTCCAGGGCGTGCCCCAGGCTGGTGACGTTGCCGTGGCCGAAGATGGCGAACACCCCGGGGAAGAGCGGAACCTCTTGGCCGTCGACCCGCGTGCGCTGGGCGATGAGGTAGCGCACGAGGGCCTCGGCGGTAGTGATCGTCACGGTGTTCATCGCGGGGTCTCCTTCAGGTCGTGGACGGTCTGCCAGCCGCGGGACTCCCATGAGTCCAGGAGGGCCTGCTGGACGCTCACGACATCGACCGCCTCCGCGAACCCGGGACTGAAACGGCTGCCGTTGGCCAGCGCCTCAAGGAACGCGTGATCCTGGATCGCGATCAGGTCCTCGAATCCGATGCTGTTGGCCTGCCCGGGGACGAAGGCGCCGTGGAAGGGGAAGCGCTCGCCGCCGAAGATCGTCGTGTAGCCAGAGTCGAGTGAGTCCGTCATCGAGTAGTACTGGAGCTCGTTGATTCGCTCGTGGTTCCAGGTCAGCGATCCCTTCGTCCCGTAGATCTCGAAGGCGTTCTGGCTCTCCGGCCCGACCACGGTGCGGCTGGCCTCGAAGGTGCCCGTGGCGCCCGCCTCGAAGCGGCAGAGCATCGAGGCGAAGTCCTCGTTCTCGACCGCTCCGGTCGGGTCCTCGGGGCGGCCCACGCCGTAGTGGCTGGCGGCGCCGGTGGGCAGGGGGCGGCGCGGGATCGTCGTGTTGGACATCCCGACGACCTCGGTGATCGGGCCGACGAGGAAGTGCGCCATGGCGACGCAGTGGCTCAGGACGTCGCTGGTGACGCCGTAGCCGGCCTGCTCCAGGTAGAAGCGCCAGGTGAGCAGGCCGAGCGGGTCACTGCCGTACATCGACAGGAAGCGCCCGCGGTAGTGGGTGATCTCGCCCAGCGCGCCACTGGCGATGAGGTCGCGGGCGTGCTGCACCAGGGGTGACCAGACGTAGCAATATCCGACACCCGTGGCCACCCCGGCCTGCTCGGCGTGCCCGAGTGCGGCCACCGCGTGTTGCGGCTTCCCGCCGATCGGCTTCTCGCTGAAGACGGCCTTGCCGGCCGCGGTCGCCGCCTCGATCATCGGCAGGTGCAGCATGTTCGGGGCTGTCACCCAGACCGCGTCCACGTCCGGCGCGGTGACGGCCTCGCGCCAGTCCGACACGGCGCGCTGGAAGCCGAAGTCCTCGACGGCCTGGCGTCGGCGCTCGGCCACCGGGTCCGCGCACGCGACGAGCACAGGGTCGTAGGAGCGATTCGGGAAGTGGGTCGGGATGCGCCGCGCGGATCGTGAGTGCGCCTGGCCCATCCAGCCCAGGCCCAGGACGGCGATGCGGATCTGCGGCTTCATCGAGCTACCGGTCCGGTCGCCGACGTCATGGGCAGTCGGGGGTCGAGGCTGCCCTCTTCCCACGTCTCTCGGATCCAGTGGTGATCCGGGTCGTCGCAGAAGGCCATGGTGCGCTCGGCGCCGGGGCCGGCCAGCACGTTGAGGAAGTACATGGGGTACTCCGGCTGCGCGGTGGACGGGCCGTGATAACCGACCGGGACGAGGTAGACGTCGCCGTCGAGCACCGTCACCGTCTCGTCGGATGATCCGTCCACCGTGTAGACGCGGAAGAGTCCCTGGCCGTGGGGGTGGCCGTGCGGCCCGTCCAGGCGGCCCATCCGGAAGTAGTAGATCTCCTCGTTGACGGGCTCGCAGTCGCCGATGCCGTCGTGCCGGTGCGGGGGCCACGACGACACATTGCCGCCGGGGGTCAGGACCTCGCAGACGTTGATCCGGTCCGCTCCGCTGAAGGAACCGGGGGTGGCGATATTGGTGACCTGGCGGGTGGCGCGCCCCCCGCCGCGGACCTCCACCGGCACGTCTTGGGCTGCGGTGACGCACAGCGGGAACCGCTGCGTCGCCTTGGCCGTGCACAGGGCGACCTCGCCGTGCGCGGCGGTGATCTCCACCGTGGAGCCCAGCGGCAGGTACATCCAGTCCGAGACCGCCTCGAAGACGCCCCCGCGACCTCGCAGGGTGTGGTCCTCGCCGTCGACGCTGATCCGCAGGTCGCGGGCCGACAGCGGTAGGACTACCCCCTCGATGCCGTCGAGGACTCGTGTCGCCGGACCTGCGGCGAGGTCGAAGACCTCCAGCCCGCTGTAGGTCCACCCGGCGTGTTCCGGGGTGACGGTCGCCAGGGTGTCGGGTGTTGCCAAGGTGCCGGTGCGGTAGTGGTTGCTCATGCGGAGTCCTTCGGGGTCAGCGGGGCGGCAGAGGGGTGGACGAGGCTGCCGGCGCGGGCGACGGCCTCGCGCACGCTGAGCAGCTCGGGGTAGAGCAGCGCGCGACCGGGGACGAGCCCGCGGATGCAGGGGAGCCTCAGGGCGCGCTCCCAGGAGTCGAAGACCCGCTCGTGCTCACGGCCCGCGTCGCCGCCCAGGAGCAGGATCGGGCAGCTGGTGGCCGCCGCGACCCGGCCGGGGTCGGCCGTGGCGGGGATCTTGAGCCAGGTGTAGGCCGACGAGGAGCCCAGGCCGCTGGCGATGGCGACCATGCGCACCAGCGCGTCTTCGCAGGGGTCGAGCTCGACTCCGCCATCGGGACGCTTGCGGTAGGGCAGGGGTTCGATCAGGGACATGACGGAGGCGTCCGCCAGGGCGGTCGTGAGCCGTGCGACGTTCTCCAGGGTGCGCGGCACGCCCAGGTCGGTGGGCTCGATGCGCAGCAGCGTCTTGCCGCCGTCTAGCCCCATGGACACGATGTGTTCCGCGTCGTAGGCGGTGAGTCGGTCGTCGAGTTCCCAATGCGCGCCGGCGATCCCACCGCGGTTCATCGTGCCGACGGCGAGGCGGCCGTCGAGCGCGCCGAGGAGCGCGAGCTCCTCCAGGACGTCGGCGCTGCCCAACACACCGTCGACGCGCGGGTCGGCCAAGCCCG
>JAUNUZ010000520.1 GCA_030537915.1 Micrococcales bacterium | reverse complement strand
GTAACGGGCCGTTCGGCCCAGCCGGCAGGCAGGTCGGAGAAGGTCATGGGCTCAGACTGCCGCGCCCGAGGCCCCCGGCTATTTGCTATCCACAGGTCTAAGGCCAGCCTGTGGATGACGGCGTGGGCGGGTGCGCCGCGGCCGCGTTAGGCGGCGGCGCACCCGAGCCGAGGGTCGGGCTATCCGCCGCTTTAGGCGGCGGTCAGCATTTGAGCCGAGCGTCGGGCTGTCGCTGCCTCGCGAGTCCGCCAGATGACGAGGCGGGCCAGCCGTTGATCGTCAGCGAGGGTGGCGACCAGTTCTCCCACCGAGGCTACGTCGTGACCCAGCGCACGCGCCGAGGCCAGCCCGCCGTCCAGCAGGAGGCCAGGCGCGAGGAACCACGGCACGAGGCCGGGGCGGGTGGCACCCTGTCGGCGCAGCGCGTCGTCTGCCTCCTGCAGCGAGCGACCTCGCGTCACGAAGCCCGCGACCACCGGCACGTCGAGCATGTGCGTGAGGCGGTCCGCGAGAGCGTCGACCTCCGCGTTCGCGCTCTGGTGAGAGGATCCGGTGCCGAGCACCAGCACGCTGTCGCAACCCTGCGCGACGAGCGCTTGCGCCTGCGCCGCCACGGCCGCGTCGAGCAGGGGATGCGGACCCAGGACCCCGGTGACCGATATCTCGAGGTCGCCCCGGGTGTCGGCCACCGTTTTGAGGCGTCCCGGAAGGTCGACGCGGGCATGGAAGGCGGACCCCAGGAGCAGCGGCACGATTCGCACCCGGCCGGTCAACCCGGCGAGCACGTCCTCCAGGAGCGGTTGGCTCAGCTCGAGGAAGGCGAGCGTCACCGGGGAGTCGGTCAGCATCGCGACCCGATCCCGCAGCCGCCCCAGCGCCTGGGCCGAGCGCGGGTCGCGGCTGCCGTGCCCGACGAGCACGAGCGCGTCGAGCGAGCCGAGCGCGCCGGCCATCCCCCTACCGGGGTATTCGGTCGTCTCCATCGGACTCCTTAGATGCTCGGGTCGAAAGCGCGCGTCAGCGGGTCTCCGACCATGCCGGCCGCGAGCGTCCCGCCGCTGGCCGGGTCGATGACGAGGAAGCCACCGGTTGCCCGGTCGTCGTAGTAGTCGTCCACGGCCACCGGGTCCGCGAGCCGGATGACGAAGCGGACGATGTCGTTGAGCTGCGCCTGCTGCCCGGTCTGGACCCATTCCTGGGCATCGACGTCCCAGTGCTCCCCGACGGTCGTGACGAGGCCGCGGACCGTCTTGGTGCCGACCTTGACCAGGATGCGCTGGCCCGGGGTCGAGGCGCGCTCGGCGAGCCAGCAGACGACCCCGGTGAGCTCGGAGGTGACGATCGGCTCCAAGTCGGGGTGCGCGAGCACCTGTCCCCGCCCGATGTCGAGCTCGTCCCGCAGGAGGATGGTCACCGAGTCGCCGGCGTCGGCCTGCTCGACCGGTCCGGACGGGGAGTCGATGCCAGTGACGACCGACCCGAGACCGCCGGGCTGGGCGACGATCCGCTCGCCGGTGCGCACCGTGCCGGACGCGATCCGCCCAGCCAGGCCC
>JAUNUZ010000519.1 GCA_030537915.1 Micrococcales bacterium | reverse complement strand
CATGGCGGCGGACGACGACCATCTGCTCGCACCCGACATGGACCGCCGGATCCCCTACGTCACCCAGCGGCTCATGGACGTTCCGGGCCCGGTCATCGCAACCTCGGACTTCATGAAGCAGGTCCAGGATCAGATCGGGCCGTGGGTGCCCGGGGACTTCGTAGCGCTCGGCGCGGACGGCTTCGGCTTCTCCGACACCCGCCCGGCGGCGCGCCGGTTCTTCCGCATCGACGGGCCGTCCGTGGTCGTGGCCACGCTGAGCGCCCTGGGCGAGCGCGGCGACATCGATCCGATGCTGGCGGCCAAGGCTGTCGGCAAGTACCGCCTCGACGATCCGACCGCCGGGGCCTCCGGCAACGCCGGGGGTGAGAGCTGAGCTGGCGCGAGCCGCCCCCACCGGGGACCGCCGGTCGCGACCTCAACTTCCCAGAAGGTGCCGCATGGGTTCGACGGATTCTGTTCGCGTAGTCATCGCCACCCCGCTGCGCCAAGAACTCATCCAACGCATCGCCGCCGTCGACCCGCGCGTCGAAGTCGTCGTCGATCACGAGTTGCTGCCCGCGATGCGCTACCCGGCCGATCACCTGGGCGATCCCGATTTCCGCCGCTCACCCGAGCAACAGCAGCGCTTCGAGGAGATGCTCGCGAGCGCGGATGTCATCTACGGCATCCCGGGTGTCGATCCGGAACAGCTCGCTGCGGCGGTGCGAGCCAACCGAGGGCTGAAATGGCTGACCACGATGGCCGCGGGTGGTGGTGCGGCAGTCGCGGCGGCAGCTCTGACGGCCGAGGAGCTCGATCGCGTCACCTTTACGACGTCCGCCGGCGTGCACGGGTTGCCGCTCGCGGAGTGGGCCGTCTTCGGCATCATGGCCGGCGCGAAGGAGCTGCCCCGGTTGCTGGCCGACCGGGCGAGTCATTCCTGGTCCGAACGCGTTGTCTCCCGGCCCATCGCGGGTAGCACGGTGCTCGTGCTCGGTCTTGGCGGCATCGGCGAACAGGTGGCGCGGCTGTGCCGCGCATTGGGGATGCGGGTGCTCGGTGTGAGTCGCTCGGCCGCTCCGGTTGCCGGCGTAGAGGTGCACAAAGTCGCGGACCTGGCCCACATCGTCGGCGAGGCCGACCACATCGTCGTCACGCTCCCCGGCACCGCGCACACCGAGGGGATGGTGGGTCAAGACCTCCTGGCCGCAGTCAAGCCCGGTGTCACGATCGTCAACGTCGGGCGCGGCACCGTCATCGACGAGCCTGCGCTCACGGCCGCGCTGCAGGACGGCCGGGTCGGCTTCGCCGCCCTCGACGTCGTCGCCGTCGAGCCACTACCCGCCGACTCCCCGCTGTGGGACCTGGCGAATGTGCTCATCAGCCCGCACACCGCCGCACTCGACGTCCGCGAGGAGGAGCGCATCTGCGATCAGTTCTGCGGCAATCTGCGGGCCTTCCTCGACGGGGAGCCGATGATCAACGTCGTCGACCCCGAGCTCGGCTACTGACACCTCCACCGCCTGGATCTCTCGACGCGAATCGCCTCGTGGACGACCGGAGTCGGGTGCAGG
>JAUNUZ010000042.1 GCA_030537915.1 Micrococcales bacterium | reverse complement strand
ACTATATGTTGGCGAACGGGCCGTCTTAGTCGGACGTCCGAACAAGGGGGCACGTCCAAGGGGCCACACACTGCGTCAGCAGATTGTCGCGTTGGAGGTGCTGGATAACAGTTGCGCCGTTCGACGGCGCCCGATGGGGAGCACGTATGCGACGGCACGGGGACTCGGACGACTTCGATCCTTTCGAGGACCCCGATCGCATCCCGTCGCATCGTGATGCGCCGCCGGATGCGGACCAGGACGCGAGCGGTGCGGGCCGGGGACCGGGTGGCCGGGGGCGTTTGGTCGCGATCGGCGGAGCCGGCGTGCTCGCAGCGGCGCTCGTCGTCGGCTCGGTGCTATCCCTTTCCTGGGGCAATGACGCGCCGCCCCAGGAAACGCCGACCCCCCAGCGGGTCGCTCTCTCCTCCGACGGTCTGCCCGCGAAGGCCACCCAGGAGAACATCACCACCACTCTGCCTGATGCGCGCGCTGCGTTGACCGGCGCGCTCCCCATGCCGCAGGGCGTGACCACAGCGAAGCCGGATGTCGTGCCCGCCCGTGTCCTGAGCGCCTACCGGCGTGCCGAGGCGACGATGGCCGCGGAGCAGCCCGCCTGCCGATTGCCTTGGTGGCTCGTGGGCGGGGTCGGCAAGGTTGAGACGGACCACGCGAACCGGGGGCGCATCAACGCCGCGGGCGACGCCCTCCCCGCTATCCGCGGACCCCGCCTCGACGGCTCCGTCGTCGGCACGCGCGCGGTCCTTGACACCGATGGGGGTCGCCTCGACGGGGACGCGCTCTACGACCGGGCCATGGGGCCGCTGCAGCTGGTACCGAGCACGTGGGAGCTCCTGGCGCGTGACAGTAACGGTGACGGCACTGCGAATCCGGACAATGTCGATGACGCCGCGCTCACCGCGGCAGCCTTCCTCTGTTCCTCGGGTCAGGACTTCGCGACGGCCGATGGCCTGGCCGCCGGCACGCTGTACATCAACGACCGGCCCGACTGGGTCGGCAATGTTCTCGCTTGGGGTGCGTACTACCGCGGCGCGATCTCGCCGCCGACGGCCGTCCCCGTGCCCAAGGCCACGGCCAAGGTGAAGACGCGTAGCGGGACGACCGGCACCCCGCCCACCGGAACCCCCGCGCCCACGTCCAGCGGCGCACCGACGAAGGGGCCGGCCCCTGCTCCGATCGTCCCGCCCTCGACGCCTGCACCCGCGGTCCCGCCCGGTCCGACGCCTCCGGCGCTTCCGACTCGTCAACCGTCCCCCACGCGACCTGGTGTTCCCCCGAGGGCACCGGCTCCGACGCGGCCTGTTGCTCCGTCCACCGCACCCGCTCCGAGCACGGCGCCTGCGGTTCCCACCACGGCGCCCGCGCCGACCAGTGCGCCGAGGCCGACTCGCACGTCGGTTCCGACGAGGTCGCCTAGGCCGACTCGTACGTCGGTCCCGACGAGCGCCCCCGCGCCGGAGCCAACCCGCCCCACGCCGTCGTCGACGACGCCTACGGCCGCTCCGACGATCAGCGCGACGCCGACGCCGACGCTCACGCGACCGGTGCCGTCACCGGAGCCCACGTCATCTGCGCCGCGCGACCCGGGCACCCCGGAGCCATCGCCGACCGGCACCGGGACGCAGCGCGCCTGGCATCAGCGCGCCTGACGGCGCGCTTGGAATCGGTCGGGGACGTTACGCCGCCTGCGGCGCCTCACGAGTCTGGCGCACCGAGCGGACCGCGGTGAGCGCGCAAAAGATGCCGAGCAGCATGCCCACGACGATGTCGCTCACGTGGTGCGCTCCGCGGTAGAAGCGCGCGAAGGCGACGAGCACGGGCAGGACCACGCCGAAGATCGTGAGCGGCCAACGGATCCAAGCGCGTTCGATTCGCATCGAGAGCAACGCGATCGAGAGCCACAGCGCCATAGCGGCGGCCGCGTGACCGCTGGGGAAGCTCGATGTCGGCGGCGCCGGGTCGGGGCGGGAGACGTCGGGCCGTTGCCGGCCGACGATGTGGGTTGCGGTGACGAAGATCGTCGCCTCGAGGGTGATCGCCAGCACCGGCACCATGCCGACCCACCAGCGCCGCGTGAGGAACCACACGAGCAGGGACAAAACGATGCCCGACCCGATCGTCATCCAGGTGTCTGTGGACGACGACCAGTAGTGCGTCAGGTCGTTCCACCCGGGGGTGCGGGCGGCCTCCATCTGCTTGGACCAGGTGTTCTCGATCGGTAGGTCGTTCAGCGGACCGACGATCAACAGGCCGAGCGTCACGATGACAAGCCAGACGACCAGCCCCGGCAGCACCGCGCGGCGCAACAACTGCTTGCCGACCTCGCCGACCGTCGGAGGATGCGCAGCGGGCGGCCACCGGCGGATGAGGCCCTGCTTCGAGCCGTGCGGCTCGCTTGAGGTAGTGGTCATCGACGACCTCCTGGCTGGGGATGGATGGGGATGTCTCGACCCTCGCCGGCGCGCCGAGCCGGCTTGTATCGGAAGCCGGCCCACGAGGAGTACGTGAGGGCCAGCGCGAGCAGCACCCCGGCGACAGTGTCCGAGGGGTAGTGCACGCCCAGGAAGACCCGGTCCAGCGCAGTGAGGAGCGAGACGACGGCCGCGAGGAAGAGGAGTCCGTACGCGAGTGCGGGCGGGTGCCGCCGCAGCAGCGGCCAGATCATGACCAGAGCGCAGGCCAGCGCCATCGTCACATTGAAGACGTGGCCGGAGGGGAAGCTGTAACCCGGCGCGTGGGAGATCGGGTCGGTCACCATCGGGCGGGCGCGCTGAACCAGGAGCTTGACGTCCAGGCCGAGGTTCCAGCCGACCAGGGCGGTCGCGACGCCCCACACCGTCCGGGCGCGGAGTCCGGCGCGCCACGTCCAGATAGCCACCGGCACGACCGCGAGGTAAACGTGCCAGGGCAGGAGCGCCTGCTGCCAGCCGAGCAGTGCGTCCAAGAGGGCCGGATTGGCGCGCGTGACGTCAGTGGCCGCGCGGATGGCGCCCTCGTCGAGGCGCCGCAGGGGATCGAGCTGCAACTGGACGAGGCCCGCGATCAGCGCGACGGGCACGCACGTCACAACCGCGGTGGCCAGGCCGCGGCCGACCCGCGGCGCGGTGGCGCGCAGCAGGTTTCGCAGCCGTGGCCCCCCGGCGCCGGTCGGCCCGGGGCTTGATCCGGTGCCGGGCCAGGTGCCGCTCGCGTCAGGCAACCCGCACCTTGAGGCAATGGGGTTTGACGGCGAACGCCACCACACGCCCCGACCCGATGGGGTCGCCGTCGAGCTGGATTACCTGGGTCGATCCAAGTTCCAGGTGCATCGTCTTGCAGCGGTAGTGCTCGACGCGGCGGTGACCCCTGTGCTGGCGGGTCGCGATGTAGGCGCCGACCGACGCCCAGCCGATGAGGCCCTTGGGGGAGAGCATGACGACATCGAGCGCGCCGTCGGCGGCATGGGCGTCGGGCAGCAGCTCGAAGCCTCCCTGCAGCCGCCCGACATTGCCCACGACGACGGTGCGGACCCGGCGGTGGAAGGTCTGGCCGCCATCGATCGAGGCGTCAACCTGGAAGCGCTTACCGTTGAGGTGTTTCATGCCCGCAACGACGTAGGCAGGCCAACCGAACTGGGCCTTGAGCTTCTCGGGGGCGTCCGCCACGACCGAGGCGTCGAAGCCCATTCCCGCCATGACCAGGAAGTAGTGGTCCTTGTGTTCGTCCTGAGTGTCCCCGGGAACGACCACGTCAACGGTTCCCACGTCGATCGCCACGTCCCGGCCGGTGAGGGCGACGCGCAGGGCCGCCTCGAGATCGTCCACCGGCAGGTCGAGATTGCGGGCCAGCAGGTTGCCTGTGCCGCCGGGCAGCAGACCGATCGCCATATCGCTGTCGATGATCCCGGCCGCCACGGCACGCACGGTGCCGTCACCGCCGAGCGGGCAGACCAGGTCCGCGCCGCGCTTCAGAGCCTCGCGCGCCTGACCCGTGCCGGGGTCTTCGACGGTTGTCTCGAGCCAGATCGGCTCGCCCCATCCCTCTGCCTCACAGACGGCGCGGACACGGCCGCGCACCGCGTCGACGTCGTCGAACTTCGTGGGGTTGACGATGATCGCGGCCCGCCGGCGATCGTCCTCGGCGATCTGGGTGGGGGTCGGCTCGGGTGGCGGGGTCATCTGGCGCGAAACACGTGAGCTGCGCCGACGCAGGGCATAGACCGCGAGCCAGATGACCGCGGCCACGAGCACGGCGATGAGGACGAAGACCGCGGTGGGATGCACCTCTAGACCGTACCGCTGGTTCGCCCGGGGTGAGCCGCGCGTGCACCCACGCTGGCCTGGGTCGATACCGGTGTGCGTCCGCGTGCCGGGCGGCTGTGACGACGACCGGGCGCGGCCTGCTCACTGCGAGGATGGAATTCGGTCTGGACTAAGTCCGCCGGTAACCTACAGGGGTGATCGACATCAAGGTGCTTCGTGAGGACCCCGAGCTGGTGCGCGTCTCGCAGCGCGCCCGCGGTGAGGACGAGGCGGTGGTTGACGCCGTCCTCGCGGCAGACGAGCAGCGGCGCAGCGCCCTGTCGGAATACGAGGCGCTCAAGGCGGAGCAGAACCGCGCCAACAAGGCGATGGGTTCGCTCATGGGCCGGTTGCGGCAGGCCCAGAAGCAGGCACAGCCCGCCGGTGGAGGCGACCTGCTGAGGCTGCAGGCCGAGGTCGACCAGGCGCGCGCCGCGGGCACCCAGTTGTCAGCTCGGGTCAAAGACCTCGATGCGGGTCGGAACGAGGCCGAGGCGCAGCTGAACACGCTTATTCGTCGCATCGGCAATGTCGCCCTGGAGGGTGTGCCGGTTGGTGGTGAGGACGACTTCAAGGTGCTCGAGACCGTCGGCACCCCGCGCGATTTCAGGGCCGAAGGCTTCGAGCCCCGAGACCACGTCGAGCTCCTGGAGGGGCTCGGCGGGCTTGACCTGGCCCGCGGCGCCAAGGTTGCGGAGTCGCGGTTCTACTACCTCATGGGTCAGGGCGTGCGACTGGAGCAGGCCATGCTCAACCTCGCGCTGGATCGGGCCTACGACGCCGGGTTCACGCAGCTCGGGGTGCCGACGTTGGTCAACCACCACACGATGGAGGGCGCCGGTTTCCTCGATACGCACGCCGATGAGGTCTACAAGCTGGGCACCGATGAGCTTTATCTGACCGGGACCTCCGAGGTCGCCCTCGCCGGGCTGCACACGGACGAGATCCTCGATCTCTCCAGCGGCCCCAAACGCTACACAGCGTGCTCCACGTGCTATCGGCGTGAGGCTGGCAGCTACGGCAGGGACACGCGCGGCATCATCCGGGTGCACCAGTTCCAGAAGGTCGAGATGTTCGTCTACTGCCGGCCCGGGGACGCGGTCACGGAACACGCGGCGCTGCTTGGGCACGAGCGGGCGATGCTGGATCTCATGGAGATTCCGTACCGCGTCATCGACATCGCTGCCGGCGACCTTGGCGGGCCCGCAGCCCGCAAGTTCGACTGCGAGGGCTGGGTGCCCACCCAGGACAAGTACCGCGAGCTGACCTCGACGTCCAATTGCACGACCTTCCAGGCGCGCCGGCTCGGCATCCGGGAGAAGGCCGAAGGCGTCACCAGCGTTGTCGCGACGCTCAACGGCACGCTGGCCACGACGCGTTGGCTCGTGGCGATCCTGGAGAACCACCAGCAGGCCGACGGCTCCGTCGTCGTGCCCGCAGCTCTGCGGCCCTATCTGCGCACGGACCGCCTCGTGCCCGGGGCGCGCTGAGCTGCCCCTCCATCCTGCGGGGGAGGCGCCGGTAGTCCGGGTCCGCCTACGGTTGCCGTGCCAGAGCACGATCGGGCAGTGGTCAGGAGGGGTCATGAGTAGCTGGTCCCAGCGCGGGGAGCGGTTCGGGGCTCTGCTCGGCGTCGACGAGCCGTGGGAGCGGCAGCCCGGGCCGCGGCAGTTCGTCGAGGACGCCCGAATCGCGGGTGTGTTCGCGGTGCTGGCGGTCTGCACGCTCGAGCTGGTCCGCAGCCTCGGCCTGTTCGACGGCGTCGACCTGGCGGTCTGGCAGCAGTACGGCCTCGTCCTCGTGGGACTCGTGCCGCTGCTCGTGCGGCGCCGCTTCCCGCTGAGCGTGGCGGTTGCGAGCCAGGCGCACTTCTTCGCGGTGGCCGTGCTCCTGCCGAGCATCGCCTACCAGCTGGTCTTCCAGTTCCTGTGCTTCTTCGGGCTCTACTCCGGGGTCGCGTGGGCGCGCGACCGGCGGGCGCTCATCGTCGTCATCGGTGGGGTCCTCGTCTTCATGAGCGGGTGGCTGGCCTGGGACTTTTCGCTCGGCAACTCGATCGCGAAGATGACCCAGGACGCCACCAAGCATGGCGCGGCCGGCCTGATGTCGCCGGCGGTCGCCTGGGTCTTCTATTCGGTGCTCATCAACGTCGTCTTCTTCGGCGGCGCGATCCTGCTCGGGCAGAACGCCTGGCGATCGGCGCGGCGCTCCGCTCTCATCGTCGAGCAGGCCGAGACGATCGCCGCGCAGGCTTCGGAACTGGCCGATCACGCCGTCGTGCAGGAGCGGCTGCGTATCGCGCGGGAGCTGCACGATGTCGTTGCGCACCACGTCTCGGTCATCGGCGTGCAGGCCGCCGCCGCGCGGCGGGTGCTCACCAAGCGCCCGGAGGCCGCCGCGCAGGCGCTGGGCAATATCGAGAATGCCTCCCGCCAGGCCGTCGGTGAGATGCGCGCGCTGCTCGGCACGCTGCGTAGCGGCGCTGACGCGCAGAGCGCATCGCGCGAGCCCGGTCCTGGCATCGGGGAGTTGGCTGCTCTTGTCGAGCACGCGCGATCCCCGGGCTTCGCGGTCGGCTACGAACTCGTCGAAGAGCCCAGCGGCGCCGCCGACGACGTGCCCGCCCCCATGGCGCTCTCCCTCTACCGGATCGTGCAGGAGGCGCTGGCCAACGTGCGGCGACACTCCAGCGCGAACCGGGTGGGTGTCGTCGTGCGCGTCCGCAGATCGAAGGCAGCTGCCGTCCAGGCCCAGGGCGGGTGCGGTGGCTATGTCGAGGCCGAGGTCGTCGACAACGGTCGCCCGCTCGGATCGACGTCGGGCACGGGCCTGGGACAGCTGGGGATGCGCGAGCGGATCGCCTCGCACCGCGGCACGGTCGAGACCGGACCGCGGTTGGCTGGTGGTTACCGTGTGCGGGTGCGATTCCCGCTACCGCAGAACCGGTCCGCCGAGGTGCTCAGCGCCGTGCCGGGCGGGCAGGTGACCTCGTGAGGGCCGGTCCGGGCTCTGGCGACGCCGTCCCCGCCGAGGGGGGCCGGGAGGGGGCCGCCGTCGATGGCGCAGGGCCCGCCGGTCCGCTGAAGGTCCTCCTGGTCGATGACCAACGGCTCATCCGCTCCGGCTTCGCACTCATGCTGTCCGTCGAAGACGATATCGAGGTCGTGGGGGAGGCCTCAGACGGGCTGGAGGCCGTCGAACGCGCGCGCGTGCTGAGGCCGGACGTCGTGCTCATGGATGTGCAGATGCCGGTCCTGAACGGTATCGAGGCGACCCGGCAGATCGTCGTCGCCGACCTCGCCAAGGTCATCATCCTGACGACCTTCGACCGGGACGACTACCTCTTCGCCGGGCTGCAGGCCGGGGCGAGCGGCTTCCTCCTGAAGAACTGCGAGCCCGAGCAACTCGTCGACGCCGTGCGCGCCGTGGGGCACGGGCACGCGCTGCTCGCGCCGGAGGTCACCCGGCGCGTCATCGCCGCGATGGTGAGCGCTCACGATGCCTCGCCCGGTTCGCCGAGGGCCGCGCTCGAGCACCCGGGCGAGCACACGCCCGAGCGGAGCGTCGCTGGGGCGCCGAGACGGCCCGGTGGCTCCGCCGCCCGTGCCGAGGCCCATGAGGAGGCGCTGGCCAGGCTCACGGAGCGGGAGCGCGAGGTCCTCGACCTCATCGCCAGGGGCCTGTCCAACGCCGAGATCGCGCGCGAGCTCTTCCTCGGCGAAGCGACCATCAAGACCCATGTCTCGAACTGTCTGGCCAAGCTGCATCTGCGCGACCGTGTCCAGGCGGTCGTCTTCGCCTACGAAGCCCGCCTGGCCCACCCGGCGGATTAGTCCAGACGCCGTTTCCACCTGCCGCACACGCCGCCGCTCTTGGCGACGACTGATGTTGGCTCGAAGATCCAGCGTCGAGTCCTCGCCCGCACCTCAGCCCGCGACGCAGGGGGATGGGTGGTGTCCAGCCGAGGGGGCTGCGAGCTCATCCGCGCGGCTGAGGACGCGATGGTGTGCCGCGACGGGGTGTCAGGACTTGGCCGCGGAACTCCGCCGCGGGGCTGATCCGCCGGGATGACGCGTTCACTAGCGTCGAAGGCGATGCTGGACCTCAAACACCAGCCGCGACCACAGTTAGGGGAGATTGCTGTGCTGCAGGTAGACCGATTGACCAGACGGTTCGGGGGGCACACGGCCGTGGACGCCGTGAGCTTCGACGTGCCGGACGGCGCGCTCGTCGGCTTCGTCGGCGGCAACGGCGCGGGCAAGACGACGACGATGCGGATGATCATGGGTGTCCTTGCCATTCATGGCGGGGAGATCTTCCTGGATGGCCGCCCGGTGACGGCAGCCAACCGCCGGACCTCGGCTACATGCCGGAGGAGCGCGGTCTCTACCCCAAGCAGCGGATCATCGATCAGCTCGTCTACCTCGGGCGGCTGCACGGGATGAGCCAGGTGAACGCGCGCGCCTCGGCGATGGAGCACCTCGAGCGGTTCGGCCTCGCCGATCGCGCCAAGGACCATGTCGAGAAGCTGTCGCTCGGCAACCAGCAGCGGGTCCAGATCATCGCCGCCGTCATGGCCGCACCCACGCTCCTCGTCCTCGACGAGCCGTTCTCCGGCCTCGACCCCGCCGCCGTCGACCAGATGGCCGACGTGTTGCGCGAGCACACCAGGCGGGGCGTGCCGATCCTCTTCTCTTCCCACCAGCTGGACCTCGTGGACCGCCTTTGCGACACCCTCGTCATCCTCTCCGACGGACGGGTCGTCGCGGCCGGGACGCCCGACGGACTACGTGGGGGCGCCGCCGTGCGGCACCGGCTCGTCCTCTCGAGCGACGCCGGCTGGACGCGTGACCGGCCCGGCATCCACGTCGCCGACGTCGAGGGGTCGACCGCGATCCTGGAGATCCTCACCCCCGGCGCAGAGCGTGAGCTCCTCGCGGAGGCGCTGCGTCGCAGCACCGTCTGCTCCTACGCGCCGATCGTCCCGCCGCTGTCCGAGATCTACCGTGAGGTGACGGCATGAGCATCATCGACACCCGTTCGGCCGGCAAGGATCCCAACCGTGGCAGCATCGCCTCGCGGCCGACCGGATCGCGGGCGCCCTCGGGAGGCGAGCACGGCCGCGCGGCCTGGCCGATCGTGGCCACCCGCGAGATAGTCGCCCGGCTGACCGACAAGAACTTCCTCATCTCCACCGGCTTCACGCTTGTCCTCCTGGTGGGCGTCTTCGCCTTCCAGGCCTTCATGGCGAGCACGACGTCGACGACGCGCGTCGCGGTCTCCACGCCCGCGGCCACCCAGATCGTGCAGTCGACGGGATCGTCCGGCATCCCGGGACTGTCGAGCACGTCCATCGAAGCCACCCCGGCGGCCGACGACGCCGCGGCCCGCGCGGCCCTGGCGGACGGTAGCGCCGATGCCTGGCTGCACGAGCAGGGCGGCGCCTGGGTGCTCACCGGCAAGGACGAACCCGGCGGCCAGCTCCAAGCGACGATCGGTTCGGCGGTGAATCAGCACGTCCTCGTCGCTAACGCCAAGGCGGCCGGCACTTCGATGGACCGTCTGGCCGCCGGTAGCCAGATGCGCGTCGACGCCCTGCAGGGCCAGACTGATTCAGAAGGCGACACGATCGCCCAGATCGCGGGTTTCGTCTTCGCGATGCTCTTCTACTTCGCCTCGCTGATGTTCGGTATGGCGATCGCCACGAGCGTCGTCGAGGAGAAGCAGTCGCGGATCATCGAGATCCTCGCGACCGCCATCCCGATCCGGCAGCTGCTCGTCGGCAAGGTGCTCGGCAACTCGGTGCTGGCCCTGGGTCAGATGATCCTCTTCGTCGGGGTCTCACTCATCGGCCTGAGCTTCACGCAGTACGGCTCGTTCCTGCCTAGACTGGCCGGTCCGTCGGCGTGGTTCCTGGTTTTCTTCCTCGTCGGCTTCGTGGCCCTCGCCTGCGTCTGGGCGGTCTGCGGGTCACTCGCGAGCCGCAGCGAAGACCTGCAAGCCACGACGATGCCGATGACGCTGCTCCTGGTCGGCGCTCTCTTCCTGGGGATAATGGCCTCGGGCACCACGAAGGTCATCGCCTCCTATGTGCCAATCGCCTCCGTCGTCACGATGCCGGCCCGCCTCCTGGACGGGAGCGCCGCCTGGTGGGAGCCGATCGCCTCGCTGGCGATCACCCTCGGCTGCGCCGCAGCGCTCATCCTGCTGGCCGAGCGGATCTACCGCCGCAGCCTCCTACAGACCGGCGGGCGCCTGAGTCTGCGCCAGGCCCTCAAGGTCCAAGAATGAGGCTCCCGTAGGAGCCGACTGGCGGCCCCCGTACCGGACCCGGCAGGGCCACGTCGCCCTGGCCACCCCGGGACCGGGGTAGGGGTTGATTCGTCCGTGCGAGGCGATCATCCGGTGGCGAGGCGTTCAGGACGACCGGTAAGGAA
>JAUNUZ010000518.1 GCA_030537915.1 Micrococcales bacterium | reverse complement strand
ACCCCGACCGCGATGTGCGGTCCGTAGGAGCGGGCCAATACGGGCAGGACCGTCATGCCCAGGTCGAGGCTGTCGTTGGAATCGCCGTCCGGCGACCCCGGTGGTTGTGTGGAGGCCTGCGCCGGCGGCGCGGACAGTGGCGACGCGGACGCCGGTGCCTGGGCGGACGCCGGGCTTGGCGTGGCGGAGGCAGGCGTTTGCGGTGCCGCCCCGGACTCCACGTTCGCGCTACCCGACCCGTCCACCGGAGCGTCGGCGGTCGATCCGGGCGCAGCCGGACCTTCGCCTGAGGCGAGTTTGCCCTCGAGGCAGGTGATGAATTGCCGCAGGAGTTTGTCCGATACGTCCTGCATGACACCCCGACCGAATTGCGCGGGCTTGCCGGTCACCGCGAGGTCGGTGGTCACGTCGACGTGTGTCGTGCCGTCGCCCTGGTCGGTGAGTTGGATCGTCGCGGTCGCCCCAGCGGTGCCATTGCCCCGCTTGTCCTTGCCCTTGCCCTCGATGACGGCCCGGCGGGCCGCTTCGTCACGCTTGAGGAAGCGGCCCGTGCCGGAGTAGACGAGCGCGATCGGGCCGAGCTTGACCTTGACCGACCCGGTGAAGCCCTCGTCGTTGACATCCGTGACGCTCGCACCCGGGAAGCACTCGCCCACCTCGCGCAGATCCATGAAGGTCGCCCACGCGGTGCCGACCGGCGCCGGGACGTCGAAGGCGTGCGTCAACTGCATTGGCGATCACACCCCTGCCGCGGCGAGCACGGCGCGTCGGGTGAGCACCGTGGCGAGATGCCTGCGGTAGCCGGCGTCACCGTTGAGGTCCGACGGCGGGTTGGTGCCTTCTGCGGCGGCGGCGCACGCTTCGCGTACCGCCTCCTGCGTGGCGGCCGCGCCGACGAGGGCTTGCTCGACGGCCGTGGCCCGTAGCGGTGTCGAGCCCATATTCGTCAGGCCGATGCACGCCTGCGCGATCGTGCCGCCTTCTGAGCGCACGGTCGCGGCGACCGCCACGATCGACCACTGGTGGGCGACCCGCACGAACTTCTCGTAGCGCGATCCCCATCCCGTGTGCTTGGGGATTCGGATCGAGGTGAGCAGCTCACCCTCGGCGACGGCCGTCTCGAAGAGGTCGCGGAAGAACTCCGACGCGGGCACGGTCCGCTGGCCATCGGGCCCGGTGATGACAAGCTCGGCGTCGAGTGCGAGCACCGGAGCGCCGACGTCGCCGGCGGGGTCGGCATGCACCAGCGCCCCACCGACCGTGCCGCGGTGCCGGATCTGCGGGTCGGCCACTTCGGCGACGGCGTCGTGCAGGACGCCCGCGTGCTCGCGGACGAGGGGGTCGGCCAATAGGTCCGAATAGGTCGTCATCGCGCCGATGACGACGTGGTCGCCGTCCGCACGGATGCCGCGCAGCTCCTCGATGCGGCCGAGGTCGACGACCTTCTCGGGCGCGTTGAGACGCATCCGCAGGATCGGCAGCAGGCTCTGCCCGCCGCCGAGCACCTTGGCATCGTCACCGGCCTCGGCGAGAATCGCCAGCGCCTCCTGTACAGACGTCGGAGC
>JAUNUZ010000517.1 GCA_030537915.1 Micrococcales bacterium | reverse complement strand
GGGCCCGCGGCGGGTGCTCCGGCGCGTGCCGAACCGGCAGTGTCTGCACGCGCAGGACCCCCGGCTCGATATGGGCCTGGAGGGAGATGACGTCGGGCACGACGTCACCGTCCACGTGGGCGGGCCGCGCGATGTCCGACTCCAACCGCAGCGAGGCGCCGCGCCGGTAGCTCAGGCCCAGGGGAGTCCGAGCGGGCCGTTGCGCGAGCCGGTGTGCTCGCATCCCCGTCGCGGCCACACCCAGCCACTGCGAGGTCGTGCGCGGCGAGACGATGGCGGTGTGCAGGACCCCGTCATTCGGGCGCGCTCCGGGCACGACCTCGATCCCGAAGGGGAGACGGACGGTGTTGGCGACGAGAACCGACCAGGCGTGCACCTCCTGCCATGGCCCGCCGTCGAGGCTCGCTCTGAGCGGGACGGGCGGGGCGCCGAGTCGCCGTAGCCCTGGCCCTAGGTAGGCGAGCCACCCGGCGCGTCTCTTTCCCCTGGTGCTGACATCGGCGACGGTGTGCGCGTCGTGGCCGATGCCGACGACGATGAGGAAGACACGTTCGATCACCCCGTGCGTCGTTGTCAGCGTGACGCGCCCCAGGTCGGCCGGCCGCGGCGTTCCCGCGACGGCGACGGCGACCGTGAGCGCCTTACCCAAGCCGTGCAGGCCCACGTTGCGCGCATAGAGGTTCGCCGTGCCCGTGGGGATGATGCCGACCGCCAAGCCGGTGCCGGCGAGCGCCGCGGCGACCTCGCCGACAGTCCCGTCCCCGCCGACCGCCACAACGACGTCGGCGCCGTCGTCGACGGCGTCGAGCGCCTGGCGGGTACCCGGCTCAGTGATCGTGGTCTCGCGCACGACCGGCGGCGCCAGGCCCGACACTTCGCACTCGCGCCGCAGTCGGGCGATGGCGCGGGCAGATCGCGGATGGAGCGGGTTCGCGACGACGGCGATGCGGCGATCCGGCGCAACCCGGCCCGCGTTGTCACGCCCACGTCGATCTGTGCCCATGCCCGGAGTCTGCCAAGCTGACGCCCATGACGACGTCCTACCCCGCCGGGATGCCGGACTGGGCGCGCCCCCTGGACCTGCGGCCCCACCCCGAGGGTGGGTGGTACCGGCAGACGTATCGCAGCGACCTCGTGCTCGAGCCCAGCGTCCTGCCCGACGGTTATCCCGGACCGCGCCCGAGCGCGACGACGATCCTCTTCCTGCTCCTGCCCGGCGAGAGCTCCGCCTGGCATCGGGTGCGCTCCGATGAGCTGTGGATGCATCAGCATGGAGGGCGCCTCGCCCTCCATCTCGGCGGGCGCGGCGACGAGCCCGCACTGGCGAAGTCGGAGGGCGCCGATCCGGGAGACGTCTGCCAGCTCACCCTTGGACCGGACCTACGTGCTGGCGGCCGTTTCCAGGCCCTCGTGCCGGGTGGGGTGTGGCAGTCCGCACGCCCGCTCGAGGACGAGGCCGTTCTCGTCGGGTGCTGTGTCACGCCCGGCTTCGACTTTGCCGATTTCAGTCTCCAGCGGGGCGAAAAGTGACGATCTGAACATCCACGCCGGTCCATGTTGGGCTTAGCCA
>JAUNUZ010000516.1 GCA_030537915.1 Micrococcales bacterium | reverse complement strand
TCGGCCAGGAGTTTCACGTTGTCGACGTCGAGCTTGGCGATGATGTCGAGCGCGTCCTGGGCGGTCTTGACGGGGTATGCCTCGGCGCCCGAAACGGGTTCGAGGAGCACCGTGCCGCCGATCTCGGCCACGGCCCGACCCGCCGCATTCAAGTTCTTGATCGCAGTTTCTGCTTGCTCCGCGGCGTCAACGCCGTCCTCGGCGAGGCCGTAGAGAGCGTTGAAGGCCGTGCAGTTCAAGCGCCTGCCGATCTCGACGACGACGGCGATGTTGTCGTTGAACTCGGCCGAACGAGAGGGCGAACTGACGAGGCCCCGCTCGCCGGCCGGCATGTCACCGGCGAAGAAGTTGAGCCCGCTGAGCTGCACGCCAGCCTCTTGCACCGCATTGACGAAGGCGTCGACGTCGTCGGCCGATGGCACCGCGACCGCGAAGGGCCACCAGAACTCCACCGCCTCGAAACCGGCCTTGGCGGCAGCCGCCGGACGCTCGTTGACTGGGAGATCGGTAAGCAGGATCGAGCAGTTAACTGTGTACTTCGACATTGAGCCTCTTTCTGCATTGATGGTGCGGTGAGTTCGCTTGGGGTCTAGCTACACCGGAGAGCACGGGTGATTCCACGATGCGGAATTACTTTGTTGCTATGTGGAAATAATAGCTAGTGAGCGCCGGGGCGTCAACCCTCCAGGGCCGTATTGCGATACTAAAGTTCTGTATGGTGGAAAAATGGCAGCCATTCCAAACGTCGCGACAGCTACCGCCGGGGACTCCGAAACGGCGGTCTCCACCCCGCGCAGCGGCGCCGTCCAGTCGGTGGCTCGTGTCTTCGAGCTCCTCGAGATCATCGCCGACGCGGGTGGCGACATCTCGCTCAGCGACCTCGCCCTGAAATCTGCTCTTCCCATCCCCACCATTCATCGCCTCCTGCGAACGCTGGTCGGTGTTGGCTACGTTCGCCAACTTCCGTCTCGACGATACGCCCTAGGTGCTCGGTTGATTCGACTGGGCGAGGGCGCCTCGGGTCAGCTCGGGGCCGTGGCCCAGCCAGTCCTGGTGGGATTGGTGGAGGAGTTGGGGGAAACCGCGAATATGGCAATGCAAGACGGCGACTACATCGTCTACGTCGCTCAGAGCCCCTCCCCGCACTCGATGAGGATGTTCACCGAGGTCGGCCGGCGGGCCCACATGCACGCCACCGGCGTCGGGAAGGCCATCTTGTCGATGCTGAGCGACGACGCGGCGCGAGGAATCGTGGATCGAGTCGGGATGCCGGTCCCCACCCGCAAGAGCCTCGGCAACGTCGATGCCCTCCTCGCCAATCTCTCCCTGATTCGAAACAACGGATACGCCCTCGACGATGAGGAGCAGGAGCTAGGGGTGCGCTGCTACGCCGTCCCGATCCCGAACACCCCGACCCCGATGGCGGTCTCGGTGTCGGGCCCGTTAGCCCGCGTCGACCACGGCTTCGCCGATCGCGCCATTCCCGTATTGAGGTCGGCCGCCATGGAGATCAGCAGCCGCATCAACGCGGCCGCCTGAAACCCGCCCGGTCTTTAGCCGTCAACGATTGCCTT
>JAUNUZ010000041.1 GCA_030537915.1 Micrococcales bacterium | reverse complement strand
ATGCAGGTTTCTCGACTCCTGACGCGTATTCTGAAGAGTCTGCGGGAAGAGCTTGGCGACGATCCCGGCGATCTCGACCCCGAGTCGTGAGACCGTGAGGTAGCAGGGTCCGTCATGCGCTACCCTGCCGTCTCCCGATAGGCAGGGAATGTCCATGGAGGCCGTCTCCGGCGGCGGGACTTAAACGCACGACGCCCGAATGGAGGAACCCCGGTGCCCACAATGCGCGCAGTGGACCGCGCGGTGGACTTCGCGCAGATCGCGATGGCACTGCACGGTGAGGACGGCGAGGCCGCGACGCTGGGCCGGATCGCAGAGCTGGCCTGCCAGACCGTCCACGCCGAGATGTGCGGCGTCATGCTCGTGCACCGTGGCAATCGGGTCGAGACCGCGGCCGTCACCGACGAGCGCGTTCGGCAGGCTGACGCGTGGCAGTTGAAGCTGGGCGAGGGACCCTGCCTGGAGGCGATCGACCAGAATTCCGTCTTCATCATCGACAACACCTCGACCGAAACGCGTTGGCAACTGTGGTGCCGTCAGGTAGCCGGGCTGGGCGTCCGCAGCGTTCTGTCCGTGCGCCTCTTCACGTATGACAGGACTATCGGCTGTCTCAACATCTATTCCTCACAGCTGGCCCACTTCGGTGAGGCGGACGCTCAGATCGGCATGGTGTTCGCCGGCCACGCCTCCGTCGCCATCGCGGCGGCCCGCACCGAGGCCGGCTTGCGCGACGCCGTCGAGGGGCGTCACCTCATCGGCCTGGCTCAGGGGATGCTCATGGAGCGTTTCCAGCTCGATCGGGAGCAGGCCTTTTCGGTGTTGCGGCGCTACTCCCAAGACGGCAACGTCAAGCTGCGCGCCGTGGCCGGCAAGATCGTCGATACCCGCGAGTTGCCCGAGTAGTCGCGCGCCCACGCGCCGCGCACGCCCGAGGTGCCCGTCTACTCCTACCTGCTGCTTTGGTCGCCGACGCAGCGGTCCTAGTGGGGTAGGCGAAGATGACCCCATGAGCCTGCCTGCCCCGACCCCGGTGCCCGAGTTGCTGCCGTTGCTGCGTGCGGACCTGAGCGCGGCGGGCTTCACCGTCGACGGGCTGGTTGCCCACCTCGGACCGATGGTGTCCAGCGCCCTGGGTCGCGAGCAGCTGCTGCCGGCCGAGCGGGCGACCCGCACCGACGGCAGTCCGGCCGCGGCGCTCGTGCGGCTCTTCACGCTCGGCGTCGAGGTCCCCTTCGACGTGGTCGACGCGGCGCTGCCGCAGCTCGGCGCCGACGGTCTCGGCTCGCTCGGGCTCGCGGAGCGCACCGGCGCCGGAGTGCGCGCGACGTGCGATCTGCGGCCCTACGGGGACGAGGGGCACGTCTGGTGGGTCGCCTCGGACCTGTCGACGACTACACGCAGCAAGCCCCTGCCACCGGATCACGTGCTCGGCATCGGCGGTGCATCGGTGACGCTCGCGTCCTGGACCCCGCGTCCTCTCGTGCGCCGTGCCCTTGACCTCGGTGTCGGCGCGGGAGTGCAGGCATTGCACCTGGCGGGGCACGCCGAGCAGGTCGTCGCGACCGACCTGTCGGCGCGCGCGCTGGACTACGCGCGCTTCAATTCCGCCCTCGCGCAGCAGGAGTGGGACCTACGCCTGGGGGACATGTTCGACCCGGTCACGGGCGAGCGCTTCGACCTCGTCGTCAGCAATCCGCCCTACGTCATCACGCCCCGCCGAGCACGGGTGCCGGTCTATGAGTACCGCGACGCGGGGCGGGCCGGTGACGTCGTCGTGGAGGATCTCGTCCGCGGGGTCGGCGATATCCTCGAGCCCGGCGGCATCGCCCACTTCATCGGCAACTGGGAGATTCACGCAGAGACGACGTGGCGTGATCGGTGGCGCGGCTGGCTCCAAGGCACCGGGCTGGATGCCTTCGTCGTGCAGCGCGGCACGCAGGATCCGGCGGAGTATGCGGAGACGTGGGCGCGCGACGGGGGCCACTTGCCTGGATCGTGGGTCCACGACGAGCTCTACGCTGCGTGGCTCGAGGATTTCGCGGAGCGCCACGTCGACGGCATCGGATTCGGGGTCGTCACGCTGCAGCGCCCCCGCGCCCCTCGCGAGCCCTTCGTAGATCTCATCGAGGTGCGTGGCCCGGTCCACGCGCCGACGGGCCCGGCCGTGCTGGCGGGCATGGCGTCCCGCGCCTGGCTGGCTGAGCACGACGATGATGACGTCCTGGACGTCGCGTGGCGGTGCGCCCCGGACGTGACGATCGAATCGCACAGCCTTCCCGGCGACGTCGACCCGCAGGTCATCCTCGCGCGCCAGGGCGGTGGCCTCGGGTTGACCCAGCAGCTCGATACGGTGGGCGCGGCGCTCGTGTCGGTGTGCGATGGGCAGCTCACGGCCCGTGTCGCGTTGAACGCGATCGGCGCTCTCCTGGGAGGCGAGGACCCCACCTCGGGGGCGATGCCGATGCTGCGCGACCTCATCGCGCGCGGTTTCCTTCGGCGCAGGTCGTAGCCTTTCAGCGCGAGTTGTCACGAGTGGTGGGCGAGTCTTATCGCTCTCGCGGATGCGGACCGGACGGTGGAGAGGCATCTCGCAGCGCTGCGCTCGATTGCCGGCTTGTCGGCTCGACGCGTTACGGTCTAGGCGCATCGGCCCGTTCTGGGTGGCCGGTCGGTGTCGGCGCGCAGCGGCTCGTCGCAGGTCTGTTCGGAGGGTTCGCAGGTGAGCAGTAGCAACCAACAACGCCGGCTCGTCATCGTCGAGTCGCCGACCAAGGTGAAGTCCATCGCGGGCTACCTCGGCGACGGCTACGACGTCGAGGCGTCGGTCGGGCATATCCGAGATCTACCGACTCCGAGCGAGATGCCCGCCGACATGAAGAAGGGCCCCTACGGTCGCTTCGCCGTCGATGTCGACAACGGTTTCACCCCCTACTACGTCGTCGATGCCGACAAGAAGAAGAAGGTGGCCGAGCTCAAGCGCCTTCTCAAGGACGCCGACGAGCTTTACCTTGCCACCGATGAGGACCGCGAGGGCGAGGCGATCGCCTGGCATCTGCTCGAGGTTCTCAAGCCCAAGGTGCCGGTCCGGCGGATGGTCTTCAACGAGATCACCCGCGAGGCGATCCAGCGCGCCCTGAACAACACGCGTGACCTGGACACCAAGCTCGTCGATGCCCAGGAGACCCGCCGCATCCTCGACCGCCTCTACGGCTACGAGGTGTCGCCGGTTCTCTGGCGCAAGGTCCGTCAGGGCCTGTCCGCCGGGCGCGTGCAATCCGTGGTCACCCGGATGAGCGTCGAGCGCGAGCGGGAGCGGATGGCCTTCCGAACGGCCGAATACTGGGACATCACCGGTGAATTTGCCCGGGGTAGCGAGGCCTTCCGCGCCCGCCTCGCCGCGCTCGATGGGACTCGGGTCGCCACCGGCCGGGATTTCGCCGACGACGGCACGCTGACGACAAGCACGGTGCGCCACGTCGATCAGTCGACCGCGGTCGCCGTCGCGGAAGCCGTCAGCGGGATCACGGCGACCGTCACGGAGGTGGCCGAGAAGCCCTACACCCGCCGCCCATCGGCGCCCTTCACGACGTCGACGCTGCAGCAGGAGGCCTCCCGCAAGCTGCGGTTGAACAGCCGCAACGCGATGCGGGTTGCTCAGCGCCTCTACGAGAACGGCTACATCACCTATATGCGGACCGACAGCACGACGCTGAGCGAGTTCGCGCTCACCGCGGCGCGCAGCCAGGCTCGCGACATGTACGGCGCCGAATACGTCCCGGACGCCCCGCGCCGTTATGTGACGAAGGTGAAGTCGGCGCAGGAGGCCCACGAGGCGATCCGCCCGGCCGGTGACCGTTTTCGGACCCCGGCCCAGGTCGCGGGTGAGCTGCGCGGGGAGGACTTCGCGCTCTACGAGCTCATCTGGAAGCGCACGATCGCCTCGCAGATGGCTGACGCCAAGGGTTCGACCGCGACCGTCAAGCTGCGTGTCCCCACCCAGGGTGCGGCCGGCACGACGACGGCAGACTTCTCGGCCTCGGGCACGGTCATCACGTTCCGCGGCTTCCTCGCCGCCTACGAGGAGGGGCGCGACGAGGACCAACGCGCCGCCGCGGACGCGCGGGAGGAGGAGCGTCGGCTGCCCAAGCTGAGCGAGGGTGTCGACCTCGACGTGCGTTCGGCCCAGGCCGACGGCCACGAGACCTCGCCGCCGCCGCGCTATACCGAGGCGACGCTGGTCAAGGCGATGGAGCAGCTCGATATCGGCCGCCCCTCGACCTTCGCGGCGACGATCTCGACGATCCAGGACCGCGGCTACGTGCAGACCCGCGGGCAGGCGCTCGTGCCGACATGGCTCGCCTTCGCCGTGACGCAGTTGCTCGAGAAGCACTTCCCGACTCTGGTCGATTACGAGTTCACGGCCCGGATGCTCGACGATCTGGATGCGATCGCGAACGGGCAACTCGAGCGGCTGCAATGGCTCACGCGCTTCTACTTCGGCGACGAGTCCAAGTCCATGGAGGGTTTGCGCCACCTTGTCGACGATCTCGGCGAGATCGACGCCCGCGAGATCAGCACGATCCCTCTCGGCGACGGCATGGTCGTGCGGGTCGGGCGCTACGGCCCCTACGTGCAGGACGTCAACGACACCGCGGATCCACCCCGCCGCACCTCGCTCAACGACGACCTCGCGCCGGATGAGATGACTCCGCAGAAGGCCCGTGAGCTCCTGGAGAAGGCGTCCGACGACGGGCGCGTCCTGGGCGTGGACCCCGGCAGCGGCCACGAGATCATCGCCCGGGCGGGCCGCTACGGGCCCTATGTCACCCAGGCGCCGCCCGAGGAGCCGGCTGCCGAAACCGCCGGCGGCACGCCGGCCGCGGGGGAGAAGCCCAAGCGGGCCAAGAAGGTCGCCAAGCCGAAGCCGCGCACCGCGAGCCTCTTCAAGCACATGGACCTCTCGACGATCGACCTCGACACGGCGTTGCGGCTGCTCAGCCTGCCGCGCGTGGTCGGCGTCGACGCCGAGGGCCAGGAGATCACAGCCCAAAACGGGCGCTACGGCCCTTACCTCAAGCGTGGCACCGACTCGCGGTCGCTGGCCACCGAGTCCCAGCTCTTCGACGTCACGCTCGAGGAGGCGCTGGCGATCTACGCCCAGCCCAAGCAGCGCGGCCGGGCCGCAGGCAAGCCGCCGCTCGCCGAGCTCGGGGACGACCCCGTCTCGGGGCGTCCGGTCGTCGTCAAGGAGGGCCGCTTCGGCCCGTACGTGACGGATGGCGAGACGAATGCGACCCTGCGCCGCGACGACGACCCGGAGTCGATCACGCCTGAGCGTGGCTTCGAGTTGCTCGCCGAGAAGCGGGCCAAGGGGCCGACGACCCGTCGAACCACCAAGAAGGCTCCGGCCAAGAAGGCCACCGCCAAAAAGGCTCCTGCGAAGAAGGCGACGGCTCGCAAGACGACTGCCAAGACGGCTGCAGCCAAGAGTGCGACGGCCGCACAGCCGCCGACGTCGTAATGGAGGGGGCATCGGGTATCCCGGCTGATGCGCAGCCGTCGGAGCACGTGCAAGCACCGGACGTTCGGTTGCGGGTGCTGCTGGATCAGACCGACGCCGGTCTCGCGCCGGGCACCGCAGTCGGGGCGGGATCGCAGGAGCTGGCCCGGCTCTACGCATCGCCCCGCGGGATTCCCTCGGCACGCTGGGTCCGCACGAACATGGTCAGTACCCTCGACGGCGCCGCCACCGGAGCCGACGGGCGGTCGGGTTCGATCAATACCGGGGCGGACAAGGTGGTCTTCGACCTCCTGCGGGCCTGGTCGGACGGCATCCTCGTCGGCGCGCAGACCGTCCGCACCGAGGGCTATGGCCCAGCGCGCACGGCGGATGAGTGGCTGTCCATGCGCGCGGGCCGGGCCCGGCACCCGACGATGGTCGTCGTCACCGGCTCCGGTCGACTGCCCGAGACGTTCCTGGAGGAAGCCGCCGAGGGTTCGGATCCTGCGCATGCCGGCACTCTGGAGGCAACCCCGCAGGGCGGTGCGGCTGAACGCGAGGCCGCGGGGGACGTGCTGGTCGTCACGGCCGGTGCGTGTCCTGCGGATCGACTGGCCGACCTGCGGGCGCGGCTCGGCAGGGACCGGGTGCTCGCCCTGGCGGGTGAGCGCGTCGACGTCGCCATCGCGCTCGATGCCCTCGCGGAGCGTGGGCTCGCGCGGGTCTTGGCCGAGGGGGGACCCCACCTGCTCGCGGACCTCGTCGAGGCCGACGTCGTCGACGAGTGGTGCCACACGATCGTCTCGCGGGTCGTCGGGGGCGACGCCCCTCGGATCGTCAACACTGGGGGCTCCGTGACCCTCGGCCTACGACTGAGACCGCGGCTTCTGCTCGAGGCGGGTGGCGACCTCATCGGTACATGGGTCCGCCCCACCCCGCACACTGCTATCGGCGAGTGAGGGTGAGCGGCCCGGGACCGCGGACGCCTCAGGTGTCGAGCGCGTCGAGGACCCGCTCGAGCAGGTACACCTCGCTGCCGCCAAGGCCCACGGAGAAGAAGGTCGTCAGGTCGCCGGGGCCGCGGGTGCTTGCCAGCTCGGGCAGGCCGCGCCAGAGCACGTCGCCCAGCGACAGCAGGCAGGGTGGGTTCGAGGTCGTCGTGAGGATGTTCGGCGGCGAGTAGGCGGCGACCTGGTGCAGCGAGTCGGTGACCGCTGTGCCGATCCGCTCCAGCAGGTCCAGCCCGAACTCGTGGTGGCCCACCTGCTTGGGCCCGACGGTCGAGAGGTAGGCGCCGGGCGCCAGCCAGGACGCCTCGATGACCGGCGTGGAACTGTGCGTCGCGAGCACGACGATCGGGGCGTCCGTGACGGCCTCTCGGGCCGAACCGACGGCGCGCGCGGGCAGGCCCAGCTCGTCACGGGCCCGAGCCGCGAAGCGGGACCGGCGGGCGGGATCGCGGGAGTAGACCGTGATGTCTGCGAAGGTGCGCACGTCCGCCAGGGCCCACAGTTGGTGCCAGGCCTGGGTGCCGGTGCCGATGAGCGCCAGCCGGCTCGCCTGCCCAGGAGCCAGCGCCTCGAGCGCCACCGCACCGATCGCCCCGCATCGGCGCGGGGCCAGCGCGGTGCCGACGTGCAGGCCGCGCACGTGCATCGTCTCGTCGTCGTAGACAACCGTGACCTCCTGCGCGCGCCCGTCCCCGGGTGCCAGGTAGGAGCGGAATCCGAACCAATTCCCGCTGACCTGGCCGGCGGTCAACCGCAGGCTGCGGTGCCCGATCGCGGCCTGGGTCCGCGCCGGGGCGATGAGTTCACCGAAGGTGTGGGCGGCGAGGGCGTCGCTCACCCACGCGCGGGTGCGCGCCGGGGTGAGCCAGGGCTCGATGTCGTCGTCGCCCAATACTCGAAGGTGCAGATCGGTCATCTCGCCAGTGTCACCCGAGCGCACGACGGGCGCGGCCGTTGTGGGCGCAGGCCGGGCCAGCACGTGGTCGACCTCACGACTTCGTGCGCAGCGCCTGGTCCAGATCGGCAATGAGGTCGGCGGGGTCCTCCAGGCCGATCGACACGCGCAGGAGCCCGCGATCCGGCTTCGCATCGTCGGATACCGGTCGGTGGGTCAGCGATGCGGGGTGCTGGATGAGTGAGTCGACGCCACCGAGGGAGACCGCGTGGGTGAGCAATCGGCAGCCCTGCACGACGCGGGCGGCGCCGTTGTAACCGCCGATGACGTCGAGCGCGAGCATCGCGCCAGGTCCGGCCATCTGGTTACCGATCAGGCCAAGGGGGTCCTGGCCCGGCAGCCCGGGGTAGTGCACGTAGGCGATCTGGGGGTGGTCCGCGAGCGCGGCCGCGACCACGGCGGCTCCGGACTGCTGGGCCCGCACCCGGATGGGCAGGGTCTGCAGCCCCCGATGCAGCTGGTAGGCCGCGACGGGGTGCAGGAGTGCCCCGGTCAGAGCCCGTATGTGGCGCAGCCGGGCGGCCCATTGCGGCGTGGTCGCGATGACACCACCGATGACGTCCCCGTGGCCGCCGAGATATTTTGTCGCCGAATGCAGCACGAGCTGGACGCCGTGCGCGGTAGGGGTCTGCAGGATCGGGGTCGCGAACGTGTTGTCGACCAACACGGGCACGCTGCCGGCGGCCGCCACGATCCGGTTGAGGTCGATCAGAGCGAGCGTCGGATTCGCGGGCGTCTCGACGATGACCAGGCCGGTCTCCGGGGTGATCGCCTCGGCGACCCCCGTCGCCTCCGCCCAGGTCACGCGGGTGCCGAGCAACCCGTTCGCCAGGATGTGGTCGGTGCCGCCGTAGAGGGGGCGGACCGCGACGATGTGTGGGCGCCCCTGCGTCACGGTCGCCAGGAGTGCGGCCGACAGCGCAGCCATGCCCGAGGCGAAGGCGACCGCCTCCTGGCACCCCTCCAGCCGCGCAAGCGCATCCTCAACGCGCGCCACGCCCGGATTCCACAGCCGCTGGTAGACGAGACTGTCCCCGGGTCGGGGTCGCCCGCCCGACGCGAGGTTCTCGTAGGAGAGCCCGCCCTCTTCGAGGTCGCCCACCGGGTAGGTCGTCGAAAGGTCGATCGGGGGGACGTGGGCGTTGGTGAGGTCTTCTCGCCCGGCATGAACCGCGTGGGTGTCGACGCCGAGCTCGACTCGGTCCAACGCCCCGGTCGCTGGTTGCGGCCTCCCAGTCTCAGGCATCACCGTCTCCTCCTCGTGGGTTGTGCTGCGAGTATGCGTCCGCGCGCGCCGTGGGTCAGGCGTTTGCCGTCAATGTGCCGCGAGCCCTGCTGCGGCGCCGGGGCTGGCCCCCGCGTCAGCGCGCGGCCCGCACAGATCACGCTCAGGATCTATACCCCTGCGCCGATCAGGGAAGCGAATTCTCTACTTGGAGAACCTAGAGACCCCTGGGGGAACCCGCGTGTTCAACACTCGCACCCGTCGTGGCCCGGCTACTGCCACCAATACCTCGCACGACGAAGAGCTACGCGGTTATGTCGAGGTGCTCAACACTGTTGCTCAGCGCATGGGCTCGGCCACCACGCCGGATGATGTTCTGCAGGGCGCGCTGGAGGTCGTTCGCAGCGCCTTCGGCTGCTCGTACGCGTCGTGCTGGTGGGTCGACAAGAAGGACAACCTGCTGAAGTTCCGGCGGGAGTCCGGCCAGGTTTCCCCGGAGTTGCGCCAGGTCACCCAGACGGCGTCGTTCTCCCGCGGAGTTGGCCTGGCAGGTCGCGTCTGGGCGCAGCGTGAGCTGGTCTTCGCCCCGGATCTCGGCCAGGTCAACGACTGTGTCCGGGCCCCTGTCGCCAACCGGAGCGGGATCCAGGCCGCCGTCGCCTTCCCGCTGACCCTTCAGGGCGAGGTCGTCGGGACGATGGACTTCATGTCAGATTCCGAGCATGTACCGGGCCCGGTTCGGATCACGGTGCTCGGGACGGTCGGCCTGCTCGTGTCGCGGGCATTGGAGCGAGTCCTCGAGGGTGAGCGACGTTCCGAGATGGGGCACGACATGGCCGCGATCAACGCCGTCGTCCGCGAGATCGCGGGGTCGACCTCGCAGGAGTCCGCGATCCGGTCGGCGCTCGACACGACGCGCAACGAGTTCGGTTGGGAGTACGGCTCCTACTGGGCCATCGACCCGCACGACAACCTGCTGCATAACGCCCAGGAGTCCGGCAGCGCCGGAGATGAGTTCCGCCGGGTCACCCGGGAGGCGACCTTTGCGGAGGGCATCGGCGTAGCGGGTCGTGCGTGGAAGAGCCGCGACATGGTCTTCGAACCCGACCTCGGCCTCGTCACCGACTGCGTCCGGGCTCCCGCGGCGCAGCGCGCGGGAGTCAAGTCCGGTGTGTGCCTGCCGATCATCGTGCTCGGCCAGGTCATCGGGACGATGGATTTCTTCACGACTCGCGAGATCGTCCTTTCCCCAGACCGTGAAGAGGCGCTGCGGAACACGGCCTTCCTGGCAGCCAACGCGATCGAGCGCCACCGGGCCAGTGAGCGCACGGAGTCGGCCGGCCAGGAGCTGCTCGCCTCGATCACCGAGGTCGAACGGAACGTCATCGAGGCCAGCAATGTCGCTGCCGAGGCCCAACGCCTCACCGAGGAAGCCAGCAAGATCGTCGCCAGCCTCAACACCTCCAGCGTCGAGATCGGCAACGTCGTCAAGGTCATCACGAGCATCGCCGAGCAGACGAACCTCCTCGCGCTCAACGCCACGATCGAGGCCGCGCGGGCTGGAGACGCGGGCAAGGGCTTCGCGGTCGTGGCGAATGAGGTCAAGGACCTCGCCCGCGAGACCGCCAAGGCCACCGAGGAGGTCGACTCCAAGGTCTCGGCGATCCAGGCCGACGCTGGGTCCGTCGTGCACGCCTTGGAGGGCGTCGCGCAGACCGTCAACCGCATCAACGAGGCGCAGAACATCATCTCCGGGGTTCTCACCGAGCAGAGCGCGGTGACGCGCAGCGTGCTTGGCGCCTGATCACGCAGGCGCTCCGCGGGCTGCTGCGCCCACCGCGTCATCGCCGCTGATTTCCGACGAGGCCCGCCCCATCCTGCACGCAACGATCTCGCTCACACTGGCTGGACCCGGCGTCAGTCCATAGACGAGTTGATCGCTGCCGTGGAAGTGACTACTGCCGTGGTGGTCATGAACCTCCTCCAAACGCTGGGTCTTCCCGGGCGGGAGGCAACAAGAGGTAGTACGCGACCACCCCGAGCTCCGCCACACAGCAAGGACGCGCCAGCGACGATCTGACAGCGAAGGCAGCTAACCGACCGGAAGCCTGAGACCTCCAGAGCCTCGCGCGATTCGGCGGTCGACCCGCCGGTGCAGGGCGGAAATCTGACGCTCCTGCCGAGCCAGCCGGGCGCGGGGGACTAGCCACGTT
>JAUNUZ010000515.1 GCA_030537915.1 Micrococcales bacterium | reverse complement strand
ACTCGCGGATCAGGTCAGCCATCGGGAACTGGTCGATGACCGCCTGGTCGTCGAAGACGGCGGCCCGCGAGGCCGGGTTGCCGGTGCCGGTCATGTAGAGCACCTGGTGCTCCTGGTTGGTGATGCACTCGGCAGCCTTGTAGGCCAGGTCGGGGTGCTCGCCAGCGACACCGACGCCCAGTGAGATGCCGCCGTAGGGCGGGGCTGACGTGCCATCTTCCGTCGTCGCCGGGTAGGGGGCGGCGCCGATGTCGTCGATGAACTCGACGCCGTTGGCCGGGAAGGCCGCCCAGACGTAGGGCCAGTTCACCAGGAAGCCACTGGTCTCGGGATCCTGGAACAGGTTGAGGGCTGCGGTCTCGTCAGAGGTGCCCATCGAGGGCCCGCCGACCCCGCTGTCAGACACCTCGCGGATGACCGCGGCCGCCTTGCGGCCGGCGTCGCTGTCGAGCCCGAGCTCGATGTCATCGACTGCAGGCCCGGGGTTGACCAGGATCTCGCCACCGGCACCGGCGATGAGCGCGTTGATCCACACGGTGTAGCCCTCGTAGCGGTTGGCCTGGACACCGATCGTGACGTCCTGGGTCTTCGCGGCCTCGATGAGCTGGTCCCAGGTCACACCCTGGGTCGGGTCGATGCCGGCAGCCTCGGCGATGCTCTTGCGATACCAGAGCAGCTGGGTGTTGGCCCAGAACGGGACCGTGACCAGCTCGCCGTCCCACTCCGAGCTGGTGATCGCGGCATCCACGCGGTCCTCGGTGAAGACGTCGACCATGTCCTCCGGCACGGGCGCGAGGTAGCCGGCCTGGGCGAACTCGGCGATGAACACCGGGTCGATGCTCATCAGGTCCACCCCTGGGTCCTGGGCGGCGAGTCGGCGGATGAGCTGCTGCCGCTGGTCGCTCGCGCTGTTGGGCAGCAGCTGCACCTCGAGGGAGTACTCCCCGCCGGCGGCCTCCGTGCACTCGCGCGCGATCTGGGCCTGGCCCTTGCCATTGGGGTCCGATCCGCCTCCGTCAGGGTTGATGTACCAGGTGAGACGAGTGGTGTCGGTCTCCCCTCCACACGCGGCCAGCGCGCCGAGTGCGGTCGCGGCGCAGAGCGCCATCGCCACCCTGCGGCGGCGTCTGTGTCTGTTCACATTGACTCCTTCGTCAGAACCTGACCCACCAAGGCTCCCGTCCGTCATACGACGACGCTCGTTCGCCCGGCGGCAACCCGGAATGCAGATGCCGCCTCCCATAGAACACGCATTCTGTGGCCTTCGCCACCGTGACAGGCGGTGTGGCTCAAGGTCTAGGCTTGCGCCATGCCCGAGTTCCGCTATGCCGACATGCTTCCGACCGGTGCTGATGACACCACCTACCGCCTCCTGACCAGCGAGGGCGTGCGTGTCGTGGAGGGGCCGGGCGGTCGCTCCTTCCTCGAGGTGGACCCCGAGGCGCTGCGCCTGTTGACCGAGACCGCGATGCACGACATCGCGCACTACCTGCGACCCGGGCACCTGCAGCAGCTGCGCACGATCATGGACGACCCCGAGGCGAGCAACAACGACAAGTTCGTGGCCCTCGACCTGCTCAAGAACGCCAACA
>JAUNUZ010000514.1 GCA_030537915.1 Micrococcales bacterium | reverse complement strand
CTGCGGGACCGCTCCAGCGGATAGCCTGGCGGTATAGTCCTCCGTTCTTCTCGCGCACGCCCGTACGAGTTCATCCCAGGAGCCCCCCATGAGCACGTCCGACCCCACACCCGACGCCTCGCGCCCGGAGGGTCCAGAGCCTGATCCCGCCGACTTCCTCGAGCCCGCCACCCCGCGCAAGCCGATGAGCAAGATCCTGGTCGTGGCGGCCGTCGTCGTGCTCGTGCTGATCGTGGTGCTGGGCTGGGTCACCTGGACGACGGTGCGCGAGGAGCCGAGCACCGCGGACTCGAGCGAGTCGGCCTCCGCCGAGCAGATCCGCAACATCATCACCGACTTCGTCGACTACTCCAATCAGGCGGATGTCACCAAGATGAACGAGCTCGCGTGCGAGGAGATGCAGGTCACCGCCGCACCGGTCGCCGCGCCGCCCGCTCGCATCGACCAGATCTCCGCGATTCGGATCACCGGCGACCGGGCCACCGCGGATGTCAGCGTCAGCAGCCCGACCACCTCCACGGTCAACGCGCAGGTGGTCCCGATGAGCTTCGTCAATGAGGACGGCTGGAAGGTGTGCTCGCGTCCATGACCACCCCCGACGATCCCCGTTCCGAGCCGGAACTCGCCGATTTCCTCGCCCCCATCACCCCGCGCAAGTCCCGTCGGGTCCTGATCAGCGTCGTCTCCGCCGTCACCGTCGTCGCGATGATCGCCGTCGCGTTCGCGTTCGCCTTCTCCGCGCTCGGCGGCGGCTCTGGGGACGCCGCGAGCTCCGCCCAGTCCAGGGAGGGCCAGTCCCCGAATGGCCGGGCCGTGCAGGGGCCGATCGCCGACGCCGCCGTGCGCTACATCACGGCGGTCAACGCCGGTGTCGCCGCCGACTACCTCGACGCGATCTGCCCGCCCGCACGCGGAGGGTTCGAGGACCTGCAGGACAAGGCTCCAGCGAATCCGCAGATGTTGATCCGGTCCGTCAGCGACGTGCGCGTCGACGGCGAGATCGCCACCGCCCGCGTCACCATCGTCGAGGAGGGCCGGCCGAATGCCGTGCCCCGCACCGACACCCTGCGCTTCCTGGACGACGAGGGGTGGAAGTACTGCGGCGTCGCCGGGTAGCGGCGGCGATCTCTGCTCGCGCCTCGGCTAGGATTCTCCCGCGACCGGACGATTGTCCATCTCCACTGGTCGGGTAGCTGCCCACTGCGCCTTCTGACGTGGTCCGCCGGGAATCTGTAGTGTGCACGTGTTGACGCCGAATGGCCCAACACCGATCTTGAGGAGAGTTGATGAGCCCGACAGACAAGGGTGCGAACACACCGGAGTCCCCCGAGACGCCGGAGCCGAATGTGGAGCCGACCCCTGCCGAGCCCAATCCCTCCGAGACTGCCGCCTCCTCTGGTCCTGCGGGCGACGCCGAGCCGACCACGCCCATCGGCAATGACTACCCCGCACCCGAGGCATTCGCCTCCGCCGGCGCGGCCGCCTCGAACAAGAACGCGCCCACCTCCCACAAGAGCAGGCGCATGGCGCTGATCGGCGCGATCATCGCCGTCATCGCGGCGATCGCGGTGATCGTCACGCTCCTTGTGGTGTACCT
>JAUNUZ010000040.1 GCA_030537915.1 Micrococcales bacterium | reverse complement strand
GTGGGTCAACGGCTCGTCAGGGTTGTCCGAGTTCGGTGGCAGTGCAGCTTCGGCGGTCTCGGCGCTGGTCATCGTCGTGCCTCTCGGTTGGTCCGGGCGCCCAGATCGTCGTCCAAGTCCGGTTGAATCGTCGAAACGGCAAAGCGCAATGGATTGCATATCTGCTTGCGATGTGAAATTACGTGAGAATCATAGTTTTCATGAGCTCAACAAAGGGGTTTCTCAGGTTTGGATCTGCTGGGCTGCTGGGCGCGTCCGGAATTCTCGCACCTGCCGCACCGGCTCGCGCGGCCCAACCGGAGCTCGTCGTGCGCTCGGTGTCGCTCGACCGCGGGCCTGGCCCTGGCTCGCCGGCGAAACGGGGGGTCGGATCCGGACCCTGTCGCCGTCGCTGGGCCCTCGCTGACAGGTCACCGGATCGGTCGGTGGAGCGCCGTCGTGCTGCCGCGTCGCGCTCGAGCGCCGCGACGGCTCGCGCTGTTGGGCGGCGACATCGCGCGTTCGTCCTACGCGCGCGACGCTGACGGCTCGACGCTCGGCCGTCCCCGGACTCCCCGTCCCCACTCCTCACACGCCTCGGGCGAGTCGCCGCCGAAGGTGAGAAGCGAGCGTGGGCGCTGGCAGGGTTGGGTCATGACGCAACCCAGCGGTGTCGTCTTCCCGCGCAGCGGACCTGCCTCAGGGCAGCAGCGGCGCAGCACCGGTGATCTCGGCCGGCACGTCGTCGCGGCCGCGCTGCGATCCGTCGACGTCGCGGGCGCGGACCGCGTGCTCACCGAATCCGACTGGCGGCACGCCTACCCGACCCACTTCCGGCACCTCCTCCAGGCAGGTCTGGGCGCTCCGGCTGACGCGCAGGAGATCGCCTCGGCCGGGCTGGCGGCCCTGCACCGGAGCATGCAGTGGGCCGACGGATCGGGCGAGGCCGAACGGCCGCTCACGGGTCGCCCGCTGCGGGGGCTGCACCCGTTCGGCCAAGCGGTGCTCCAGGGGAGCCGGCCCCCCGAGCGGTTCGTCTCGGTGCCTTTCACAGGGGACTGGTTGCGCGGGCAGGCTTTGCTGCGCCAACTCGACGCGTGGGTCTTGCGGGGCGTCATGGAGCCGGACACCGCAGTCGCCGTGCGCCGCGTCATGGACCACCCGGAGTGGTTACGCCTGCCGGGTCGCACGGCGGTCGTGCTGGGGGCCGGCGCCGAGATGGGGCCTCTTGGCTCGCTCCTGCGGTGGGGCGCCGACGTCGCGGCCATCGACCTGCCCCGCCCTGCACTTTGGCGGCGGTTGCTGGCCGAGGTGCGCGACCACGCCGGCCGGCTCATCGTCCCGGTGCCGCGACGGGGCGCGGCCTGCTCGCGCGCTGCGACCCTCTCCTTCGAGGCGACCGGTGCGCGCGGTTCGGACCGTTGTGAGGCAGACCTTGCCGACCGGGCCGGGATCGACCTCCTGCACGACCTGCCGTCGGTGGCGGTGTGGATCGCGGACCTGTCTGGCGACCTGGTGCTCGGCAACTACGTCTACGCCGAGGGGGCCCGCAACGTCCGGGTCTGCACGGCGGTCGACGACCTCACCTACCGGCTGCTGCAGCGGGGCGGTCGAAGTATCGCCCTTGCCTTCCTCGGCACGCCGACGGACGTCTTCGCCGTGCCCGCTGACGCGGTGGCCGCCGCGCGCGCCGCCTATGCCCAACGCGTCGGGGGCGGCGGGCTGGGCCGGGTCCTGCGATCGGGCAGTCGGCATCGGCTGCTCACACCCAACTACGGCAACTCCACCCACGGATACACCAACCGGGCAGATCCCCAGGAGGACCGCCTCGGCGGGCCGCAGATCAATGACAGCATCATCCCGCAGCAGGGCCCGAACTACCTGCTGGCCAAGCGGATTCAGCGGTGGCGAGCCCTGGAGGCGCGGACCCAGGGGCACCTTGTCTCGTTTGGTGTCGCGCCGCCCACCCGAACGCGATCGGTGGTGTCGAACCGGGCACTCGCCGCCGCCTACGCAGGCGCCCACCGCTTCGGGGTCGAGGTCTTCGAACCCGCGACGAGCAGCACGCTTATGGCGATCCTGCTGGTCCACGACTTATACGCCGGTGGCCCCGCGCCCGCGACCCCGTGGGAAGCCGAGGCTCGACACGCCGTGCACGGTGGATTGTGGCGCTGCCCCTACGCGCCGCGGAGCGCCCTCGGCCTCGCAGCGCTCCTCGGGCTGGTCGGCCGCCAGTACTGACCCCGGTACGCACCCGACACCGACCTCGTCTCGCGGGCTTGCCCTCGACCCTCGCCTGCCAGGGATGGATGGGGGCGTGCCGGGCAGTGCGTCAGGGGGTGACGACGAGGTGCTCGAGCACGTCCGCCGCGACCTGCTCGTCGCCGATCACCGAGTAGTGCAAGTCCTGGACGCTGCGCCGGCCCGCCGCGCGGCGCGTGAAGGCCTCGGTCGACAGCTGAATGCTCGTCGTCTTGCCGATGGCCGGGATCGGACCGGTCTCGTCGACGCCGCCGGAGAACATCAGGTGTCCGCTGGGAGCACCGTCCTCGTCCTGCTCGACGCGGACCCCGGTGCGGGCGATGATCGGTCCGGTCAGCTCGATCATGACGACCTTGCCGGGCTTGACGCCGACCTCCTCGACGACGATCCTCGGCAGGTTGTCCATCGCGAATTCGCAGAAGAGCGCCGCCCCGGGGGCGTCCAAGTTGCCCGGCCGACCCAGGGCGGTGCGGATGTCCTGCTCGTGGACCCACATGTCGCGCACGCGGCGCCGGATGAGCTCCCCGAGCGGCAGAGGACCCATCGGAGACTCGACGATCATCTCCCCGTCCAGGTCAGCGTCGCGCAGGCGACCCAGGCGTGCGGAGACGACCCGGTGCAGCTCTTGGGCGACATCCTTGCCGGGGCGCGACCGGCGCAGCTCGACACCCTGCTCGATGAGGCGGGCTCGATCGTTGCGCAGATGGTCGTAGTCAGGGACGTCGGTCTGCGGGTCCGGTCGGCCCAGCAGCATGGCCTCGGTGGAGGCAAGGTGGGACATCACGTCCTTGACGGTCCACCCCGGGCAGCCGGTCGGCTTGTCGAAATCTTCGTCACTGCAGGTGATCCCCAGGTCGACGATGCTCTGGGCGGACAGGGCGAAGGCGTCGACAAAACCGGGTAGGTCGTGCGGAGCGGCCGGATGCATGGGCATGGGGCAACCCTATCTAGGCTGATCGACATGGTGAGCCCGGAACTGTCCAGCCCTTCGGCGCCCGAGCGTCGAGCGGGGGCGATGGGCCTCGGCCTCCTCCTGGCATCCGCCCTGATCACCGTCCTGCTGGCCGGCATTTTCGCCGGGGCATTCGCGGGTTTGGTGGGCTTCGATGACGGGGGTGCCCTGGCGCGGTGGGGCATCCCCGTGGCGCGGACGGTGCACGACGTAGCGGCTGCCACGACGATCGGCCTTCTCCTTGTGGCGGGCACCATCGTGCCGGAACGCGCCTCGACGGATCGTCGCGGGTTCGCGTGCCGGCTCGCGGCGTGGACCGGCGCGACGTGGGCCGTCGCCGCCTTCGCCGTCCTGTTGCTGGTCGTCGCGAACACCACGGGGATCAGCCTCGGCGCACCCGGCTACTGGGGGCAGTTGTCGCAGGTCTGGAGCATCACCTTCTTCCGCGTCTACCTCATCGACGCGCTGCTGGCCACGGCCGTGACCGTGGGCGCAACAGCGGCGCGCAGCCGGACGACGATGACCTGGCTCGCCGGGCTCGCGGTCCTCGCGCAGGTGGTCCTCGCACTCGTGGGGCACGCCGCGGGCGCGGCCTCCCACGACACTGCGGTCAACTCCCTCGCCGTCCACCTCGTCGCTACCCTGACCTGGCTCGGCACCCTGCTGGCCCTCATCCTGATGCGCCCCGTGCTCGGGGACGCCCTGGGCGTCAGCGTCCGGCGCTGCTCGACCCTCTTCGTGTGGTGTTACGCCGGGGTCGCCGCCTCCGGTGTGCTCAACGCCGCAATCCGGCTCGGCTCGTGGGAGGGCCTGACCTCCCGCTACGGGCTGCTCGTCGTGCTCAAGACCGTCATCCTCGCCGCGCTCGGCCTCGCGGGCTGGCGGATGCGCTCACGCATCGTCGGCGCGCTGGATTCGCACGGCTCGACGTCCGAAGCCGCGCGCTCGGCCTTCTGGCGGCTCGCGACCCTCGAAGTCGCGCTCATGGGTGCCGCGGTGGGGCTGGGGGTCGCGATGTCGCGGTCCGTTCCGCCTATCCCGCAGGCCGCCTCGGGGGACATCGTCGTCGCGATCACCGGCTACTCTGCGCCCGCGCAGCCTCCCCAGGGTGCGCTGTGGCTCACGACGTTCCGTGTCGACTGGCTGTGGCTCACCGTGACCCTGCTGGCGGTGGGCCTCTACCTTGCGGGCGTAGCGCGGCTGCGGCATCGCGGTGACTCCTGGCCCTGGCTCCGGACGGTCTTCTGGGTCACCGGGTGGCTCTTCTTCCTCTGGGCGACGAACGGGGCACCGGGCGTCTACGGTCGCGTCCTCTTCTCGGCGCACATGCTCATGCACATGTCGCTGGCGATGGGGGTCCCGGTCATCCTGTGTCTGGCTGCACCCCTGACGCTCGCAGCGCGGGCGCTGCCCGCGCGACGGGACAAGACGCTCGGACCGCGCGAGATCATGCTGGCCACCGCGCAATCGCGGTGGATGAATTTCTGGGCCAACCCGATCATCGCCGGGGTCAACTTCGCGGGATCGCTCTACGTCTTCTACTTCACGCCGCTCTTCGAGCTCGCGCTGCGCACGCACACCGGCATGATCCTCATGGTCGTGCACTTCATGCTCGCGGGCTACGTCTTCGGCTGGGCCCTCATCGGCCCCGATCCGGGGCCGAACCGCTGGGCGCCCTCCCTGCGGCTGCTGCTCCTGTTCGTGACGATGAGCTTCCATGCCTTCTTCGGCATCGCTCTGATCAGTACCGCGAGCCTGCTCGCGGGCGACTATTTCCGCAGCTTGGCGTTGCCCTGGCCCGTCGACCTGCACGCCGATCAGGTCGCCGGTGGTGCCCTGACGTGGGGGTTGGGCGAGCTGCCGATGCTGGTGCTGGCTATCGGGATCGCGGCGGTGTGGATGCGCAGCGACGAGCAGGAGGCCCGCCGGCGCGACCGCCAGGCGGACCGCGACAATGACGCCGAACTCCAGGCCTACAACGCCAGGCTCGCCCAGCGCGGGGAGCGCTATCGCGACCTACGCAGCTGAGGCGCGAACCGCCCGAAGGGGGGAGCTGGCGTGTCCGAGCGTGCGGCGTGCTGCGGATGAGCACCGGGCGTGGGATGCTTCCCGGCATCGCACCTCTTCGCCTCGAAGGAGATGGCAGTGACCGATAGACCGACCCTGTGGATGCGACACGAGTCGCGAACCGGTGAGCAGCGCGCCCCGATTGGGCCCGCCGACGCAGCCCGGCTCGTGCAGGCCGGCTTCCGTGTCGTCGTCGAGGAGTCGGCGACCCGCGTCTTCGGCATCGGTGAGTACGAGGCCGCCGGGTGCGTCCGCGCGCCGAGCGATACGTGGCCGGATGCCCCGGCCGGTGCGATCGTCATCGGCCTCAAGGAGCTACCGCAGGGCATGATCCGCCTGCACGATCACATCTACTTCGCGCACGCCTACAAGGGGCAGATGGGAGCGCGCGAGTTGCTCGAGCGCTTCGTTGCGGGTGGCGGGACGCTGCTGGATCTGGAATATCTCGTCGATGACGACGGACGCCGTGTCGCGGCCTTCGGTTACTGGGCGGGTTATGTCGGTGCGGCGCTCGCGGTCCTGCAGTTCCGCGGGGAGCTGCCGCGTCCGCTGCGACCGACGACGCGCGAGAACGTGGACGCGATGCTGACGCGGCAACGCGACGGAGTCGCCGAGAAGCCGCGTGCCCTCGTCATCGGAGCTGCGGGACGCAGCGGGCGTGGGGCGGTCGCCGCGTTGGCCGTCGCCGGGATCACCGCGACCGAGTGGAACGCGAACGAGACGCGCACCATTGACAAAGCCGCCCTCGTCGCGCACGACCTGCTCGTCAACACCGTCCTGGTCAACAGTCGGGTTGAGCCTTTCGTCACGGATGCCGACCTGGACCGAGCGGACCGTCGGCTGTCGGTCATCAGCGACGTGACCGTCGACGTGTCCAGCGACTTCAACGTCCTGCCGATCAACCACGAGGTCACGTCCTGGGAGTCGCCGGTGCGCGAGCTGCGGGGTGGTCACCGTGCGGTGCAGATCATCGCAATCGACAATCTGCCGACGCTCCTGCCCCGCGAGGCCTCGCTGGACTATTCCGCGCAGTTGCTGCCCTCGCTATTGACGCTCCCGGACGGCCCGGTCTGGCAGCGTGCACGCCGGGTCTTCGCCGAGCACACCTCTACGGCGAACGCCTGGTGAACAGCGAAGTAGACCCTTGCGCCGGCTCTGGGCGTTGCCCTGGCTGACCGGCACTGTGGCGTGGGCTTTCACGCCCGACCGGCCAGATGTGCTTGACGTGTGACGCAGACACCGACGGCCTCAGACCGTCGGTGTCGGGGTTGGGCCCCAGGCGTCGGCGAGCAGTTCGTAGGAGCGGCGTCGCAGCTCGGGGTCCCACGTGTAGGTCGTCGTGATGACCTCGTCGAGGTCGTGGGCGACGACGAATTCCTCCACTCCGGCGACGACCTCGGCTGGGGTGCCGACGGCACGCACCGATTGGAACTGATCGACCATCGAGGCGATCCGGGGATCGAGCCCGTCTAAGAGTCGCTCGTCCGGTGCAAGCAGCGGCCCGGGGTTTCCGGTCCGGATCTGCGCCGTCATGGCTATCGAGGACGTCCGCAGCACCTCGGCCTCGCGCGCCGTCGGGGCGGCCAGCACGTTGATGCCGGCCATCACGTAGGGCCGATCCGCCTGCGCCGTAGGGGCGGCCGCGTTGAAGTTGGCGCGGTAGTACTCCAGGGCCTGGGTTAGATGGTCGGGGGCGAAGTGGCTCGCAAAGGCGAACGGCAGACCGAGCGCGGCCGCGACGCTCGCGCCGCCCAGGCTCGAGCCGAGCATCCACAGCGGTACTTGGGTGCCCTCGCCGGGCAGGGCCCGGACCGTGAGGTGGCGCACGCGGTCGGCCGGGGCGAACCAGGCGACGAGGTCGGCGACGTCAGCGGCGAAGGAGTCCAGCTGCCCGGTGCTGCGGCGCAGCGCCGCGGCTGTCGTGGGGTCCGTGCCGGGCGCTCGCCCCAGACCCAGGTCGATCCGGGGGCCGTAGAGCGTCGCGAGCGTCCCGTAGTACTCCGCGACCATGAGCGGGGCGTGGTTGGGCAGCATGACTCCACCCGAGCCGACGCGGATCCGGCTCGTCGCCGAGGCCACGTGGGCAAGCAGCACCGCCGTCGCCGAACTGGCGAAGGTGGCGCTGCCGTGGTGCTCGGCCATCCAGAAGCGCGCGTAGCCCTGATCCTCGGCTCGGCGGGCAAGTTCGGTGGAGTCGCGGAGTGCCTGGGCGGCGTCGCTGCCCTGGGATACCGGGGCGAGGTCGAGGATGGACAGGGGAACGCGGTTGGTCATGGCGACTGCAACGAGGTCGCGGCGCCGACTATGCCCGACGCTCGTGGGTGGGCCGGGCCGACGGCGCCGACAGCCTGCCTGCCCAGCCGCCCAATGCGTCGAGATTCCAGTGCGATTCGGCTGTGGGGTAGAGCCTGCGATGCCGATAGGAGAGGGTCCCGCATCCGTTTCCGCGCACCTGGAGGTGTTATGTCCATCGGACTTGGGGTCTTCCTCATCGCCCTGGGCGCCGTGCTGAGCTTCGCCGTCCGTGACAGCCTGAGCGGCGTCGACCTGGCGATGGTCGGCTACATCTGTATCGCGGCGGGCCTCGCGACGGTCGTCCTGTCGTTTATTCTCGCCAGTCAGCGTCGGCGGACCGCGCAGACGACGATCGTCGAGCGACACGATGTTCCGCCGGCGTCGACCACGGACCCCTACGGCCGACCCTGACCTACGCCCCGCTCTGCGCAGCGCACTCGGGTGCGAGAGAGCACACCGGTGACCCCAGCGTGCCGACGCGATCGAGTTCGGGAGGGGCGCTGCGCATCTGGGTGCGCGTCGGCGCGCTTCGACCTGTGCCACCCTGCTGGGATGACAGCGGAGGCCCCGCCCCCCTACCTGGCCGGGTTGCGCCTGGCCGGTCGGCGTGTCGTCGTCGTCGGTGCCGGGCGGGTGCTCGCGCGCAGGCTGGGGACCTTGCTGGACAGCGGCGCGCGTCTGGTCGTCGTGTCGCCCCAGGCTGCGCCGCCCGTGCGAGCCGTCGCGCGGGCCGCGCGGCTCACCTGGCACGAGCGCGACTACCGCCTCGGTGACCTGGCAGGCGCCTGGTATGCGCTGGCCTGCACCGACGATCCGCAGGTCAACGCGGCGGTCGTGGCCGAGGCCGAAGCGGCGCGGATCTTCTGCGTGCGCGCCGACGACGGCAGCCTGGGCACCGCCGTGACCCCTGCGTCGGCCCGGGACGGCCAGGTGCAGCTGGCGGTGCTCGCCGGGGGTGACTTCCGTGCGTCGCGCCACCTGCGCGATCGCCTGGCCGCCCAGCTGACCGCCGCGGGGCAGCCGGCGGCTGCCACTCTCAGGCCTGGCACACCCAGGCCCTCCAGATCCGCCACCGAAGACTGACCTCTCCAGAGCGGAGCGGGGGTGTGCGTGCGGCTGGAGGCAGGCGCAGACGGGGCGATCGCAAACGTCTGCCCGATCCGTGGACGGCAAAACGGCGAATTTTCAGCGCATGGATAAGCTCGCGTCATGGTCATCACAACCGAGCATTATGCGAAGCCGGAGCCCGCGCCGGCCGCAGCGACAGGCGCTGCCCCCCGCCGTGGGGCGGGTCGCCCGGCACGACCCGAGGGCCAGTGGGCGCTAGGTCAGACCGAACCGCTGAACCATAACGAGGAGTTCAAGCGGGACGACAACCCGCTCAACGTCCGCGCGCGGATCATCGACACCTACTCGCGGGAGGGCTTCGACTCGATCCCGAGCGACGACCTGCGCGGGCGGTTCCGCTGGATGGGCCTCTACACGCAGCGCAAACCCGGCATCGACGGCGGTCGCACCGCGAGCCTCGAGCCGCATGAGCTCGACGACGTGCACTTCATGATGCGCGTCCGCATCGACGGTGGGGCCTTGAGCCTCGCCCAGCTCGAGGCCATCGCGGACATCTCGAGGACCTACGGTCGCGACTCTGCCGACATCACCGACCGGCAGAACATCCAGTTCCACTGGATCCGGATCGAGGACGTGCCGGCCATCTGGGAGCGGCTCGAGGCCGTGGGCCTGGAGACGACCGAGGCCTGCGGGGACTGCCCTCGCGTCATCCTCGGGTCGCCGGTCGCCGGCGTCGCCAAGGGCGAGCTGGTCGACCCGACCGCGGCGATCGCCGAGATCAAGGAGCGCTTCATCGGTGACCCCACGTTGTCGAACCTGCCGCGCAAGTACAAGACCAGCGTTGCCTGGCATTGGGACGCGATCCCCGAGATCAACGACATCTCGTTCGTCGGCGTCGAGCACCCCGAGCACGGCCCGGGCTTCGACGTCCTCGTAGGCGGAGGGCTCTCGACGAGCGCGCACCTGGCTGTGCGCCTGGGCGCCTGGGTCGCGCTGGAGGACGTGCCCGCCGTGTGGCACGCGGTCACCGGGTTCTTCCGCGACTACGGCTACCGCCGGCTGCGCAACAAGGCGCGCCTGAAGTACCTGGTCGCAGACATCGGTGCGGAGAAGATCCGCGAGATCCTTGAGCGCGACTACCTCGACGCCCCGATGATCGACGGACCCGCAGCGGTCGCGCCGGATCGGCCTCTGGATTACGTAGGCGTGCATGAGCAGGCCGACGGCAACCGGTTCGTCGGCTTCTCGCCGATCGCCGGACGGGTCAGCGGCATGACGCTGCAGCATGTCGCCGACGCAGCCCGCGCCGCCGGCTCGGACCGCGTCCGCCTGACACCGTTGCAGAAGCTCCTCGTCCTGGACATCGCGCCCGAGAAGGTCGACTCTCTCATCGCGGCCATCGAGCCGCACGGGCTCATCGCGCGAGCCTCGACGTGGCGTCGCGGCACGCTGGCCTGCACGGGTCTGGAGTACTGCAAGCTCGCGATCGTCGAGACCAAGGCCCGAGCCGCGACCCTGGTCACCCGTCTCGAGGAGCGCCTCGACGGACTGGAGCTCGACCGCCCGGTCAGCGTGGGCATCAACGGCTGCCCCAATAGCTGCGCGCGCATCCAGACGACGGACATCGGACTCAAGGGCCAGATCGTCACGGACGCAGACGGCAACCAGGTCGAGGGCTTCCAGGTGCACCTGGGTGGCGGCCTCGGCCTCGACGCGGGCTTCGGGCGCAAGCTGCGCGGTCACAAGGTGACCGCTGAGGAGCTGAGCGACTACGTCGAGCGCATCGTGCGCAACTACGCGGACAGCAAGGAGCCTGGCGAGCGCTTTGCTCAGTGGGCCCAGCGGGCACCGCAGGAGCAGCTCGTATGAGCAGGGTCGACGACGCCCTGCACGACACCCACCGCGTGCTGCGCGGGCGGCAGGAGTTGGCGCGGATCGCCGCGGACGGCATCGCGCAGCTCGCCATCAGCTCCGGTCACGATGCCGACGCCCGCGATGTCATCGCTTGGGCCGCAAGGACGTTCGGCGTTAAGTGGGCTTTGACTGCGTCGATGCAGGACACCGTCCTTGCCCACCTCGTGTCGCAGGTGGCGCCGGGCACCGACGTGCTCTTCCTCGAGACCGGCTATCACTTCCCCGAGACGCTGGCGACCCGGGACGCGGTCGCCGAGCGCTACGACCTGACCGTCCGCGACGTGCGCGCCGCGCAGACACCGGCGGAGCAGGACGGCGACTACGGCAAGGACCTCTTCTCGACCAACCCCGACCTGTGCTGCATGCTGCGCAAGGAGGTGCCGCGGGACGAGGCGTTGGAGGGTTCCGAGGCGTGGGCGACGGGCGCGCGTCGCGTCGAGGCCATCACCCGCCGCGAGAC
>JAUNUZ010000513.1 GCA_030537915.1 Micrococcales bacterium | reverse complement strand
CGCTGCTGATCGGCGGCGCCACGACGAGCGCTGCCCACACGGCCGTCAAGATCGACCCGGCCTACTCGGGCACCGTCGCCTACGTCGTCGACGCCAGCCGAGCCGTCGGTGTCGCCGGGGACGCCATCAACCGGGAGCCCGAGCTGGCTGCGCGGGTCGAGAAGCAGTTCTCCGAGCTGCGCGAGCGGCACGGCGGCAAGCAGGTGACGCTGGTCGACCTGGCCACGGCCAGGTCCGACACCCGGGCCGTCTCCTCCCCGGGTCAGCCCGCGCCACTCCAGCTGGGCCGGCACCTGCTCGAGCCGAGCCTGGAGGAGCTGGTCGACGTCATCGACTGGACCCCGTTCTTCAGCGCCTGGGAGCTGCGCGGCACCTATCCCAAGCTCCTGGACGACCCCCGTCAGGGCCAGCAGGCGCGCGAGCTGTTCGCCGATGGGCAGGCGCTGCTGCGGCGGATCATCGACGAGAAACTGCTGACCCCGCGGGGCGTGGTCGCGCTGTGGCCGGCGCGCCGGCTCGGCCCGGACGACATCGAGATCACCGAGCCCGACGGGAGCACCACGGTCTTCCACACCTTGCGCCAGCAGAAGCAGCGGACCAACCGCTATGCCGCGCTCGCCGACTTCGTCGCCCCCGAGGGCGACCACCTGGGCGGCTTTGCCGTCGGGATCCACGGCGCGCACGAGCTGGCGATGGCGTTCAAGGAGGAGCTGGACGACTACTCGGCGATCCTCGCGCAGGCGCTGTCCGACCGCCTGGCCGAGGCGTGCGCCGAGTGGGTGCACCGCATGGTGCGCACGCAGCTGTGGGGCTATGCGCCCGACGAGGCGCTCCAGGTCGCCGACCTGGTCAAGGAGCGCTACGACGGCATCCGACCGGCGCCCGGCTATCCCGCCCAGCCCGACCACACCGAGAAGCGCACGCTCTTCCGGCTGCTCGGCGCGGACGAGATCGGTCTGGAGCTGACCGAGCACTGCGCGATGACGCCCACCTCAGCGGTCTCCGGCCTCTATCTCGGCCACCCCGAGTCGGTCTACTTCGCCGTCGGCAAGGTCGCCCGGGACCAGGTCGAGGACTACGCCCGGCGCAAGGGCTGGACCCTCGAGGAGGCAGAGCGCTGGCTGGCGCCCAACCTCGGCTACCAAAACTAAGCGAGGTTCGGACCGCGCCACCTGCGCACGCGCCACCCCACACCGTGTCGAAGCCAGGGCGCCATGTCAGTGGACAGATGTAACCTAGATGCATGCCATCCACTCTGATTCAGATTCGCGGTGTGGATTCGCGCACCCGCGATGAGTTGGCCTCCCGGGCCGCCCGGCGGGGCCTCAGCCTGACCGCCTACCTGCGCGAGCTGTTGACGAGGGAGGCTGCGATCCCTGACATCGCGGACGTCTTCGCCCGCGTCGAGGCGCGCTCTGAGTCCTCCGCCGTCTCCAGCGCGGATCTCATCCGGGGCGACCGGGAAGGGCGTTGACACCGCTGGTGGTCGACGCTTCGGCCATCGTCGATGCGCTGACGCAGGCCGATCAGGGTGAGCTACGCCGTGGGCTGTCAAACCACGATCTCCACGCCCCGGACCTCCTCGACTACGAGGCCATGAG